>JAUZPM010000017.1 GCA_030705925.1 Bacillota bacterium | reverse complement strand
TATAATAACAGCAGCAGCGCAGTTGACTTAAGCGGTTACAGGGTTGACATTTGGGGTAAAAGCGGCTGTGATCCGAATGATCCAAACACAAGCTCGTCGATAGGCGCGCGCTGTGACTTTACTAGCGGAACAATACAGCCGGGCGCAACACATCTAGTGATTTGTAATCCAAACTCTGCGACAGATGCAAATGCTTTGGCAACATTCAACAGCATGTATGGAACATCTTTGACGCTTAACGATGTGACTTTTGTTAAAACATCAATATCAACAACTGCGACGAGAATGTTTGAACTTGAAACTGACAATAATACTACAGTATCCAGAGTTTATACGAATGAGTTTACCAAAGGCGCGCCAGATAATATTTCTGGTCAGTCGGTACATTACACATACCCAAAAGATATGATGCCTGATGGTACAAAATTATATAATGCAAAGTTTTCTCCTGGCACTGTATCTGCTGATCAACATCCTGCTAAACAATAGAAATCGAGTCAAGAAGGCCTAAAGGCTTCTTAACTGCTTGTTTTACATTAGAGTTAGCGCTCCTATTTCTTATGTAGAGTTGAAAGGGGCTGTTGCAAAATAAATTTGCGATAGCAATCTTACACAACGAAAGCAGCTTAATCAATAGAAAAATGCGCTTTGAAATGGCTTTTAGTGGCCAAATCAAGGCGCATTTTTGTACATTATTTTCTAAAGGGGCGTTTTGCAACAGCCCCTTTTTAATATTTATCATATTCATTGATCGAAGGCGCAGACTGTTTGCACATGTGTCAAATTTACTTGCATTATCAAGGACAAACTTATCATCTCATTCGCATAATTATTCCATTTTGAATTGTTTGTCATGTACCGCTCTTTCATAAATCTTTTCCGCTTTTACATCTATCTCGATATCATTATACTTGTCTATTTTTCCCGGTATTGATAAGTAATAAAAGAATGATTTAATATTAATCATTAAAAATGGCAATGCAATAACATATTGTTATTAAACAGCCATATAAAAGCCAACATAAAATGACATAATACTTCGATATATACTTATCAACTTTTCTTGCACTAATTAATTACACAAAATTAGTACTCTTAATTTGTTAAAAATGCACAAACAATATGCTGAAAATGTAGAACTTTTAATTAATATTGAATTAATATAATACGTATTGTATAATTTATACAAATAAGTAAAAGAATGGGGGAAAATTATGAGTAAGCTTTGGAAAAGAAGGATCTCGTATATTCTTGTATCTGTGTTTCTAATTACACTGACCCCTGTTAACACTTTTGCCAATGAAACAAACTATGCTGACACCAAGGATGGGACAATTACCATCGGTAATTCGGGTGATACAGTTTCAAATGATACACAAACTAATGCTGGAACAACAACGAACGAAGGAGGAACAACGACAGACGGAACGGCGACAGGTGGAACAACAGACGGAACAACGACAGGCGGAACGACAACAGGCGGAACAACGACAGGTGGAACGACAACAGGCGGAACAACGACAGACGGAACGGCGACAGGTGGAACGACAGGCGGAACGACGACAGGTGGAACAACAGGCGGAACGACAACAAGCGGAACAACGACAAACGATACATCTCAAAATAGCGGTGAAGCGGATACAAATACTATGACCGCAAATGCCATAGTTACTGCCGGCGCACCCCTTTTCGCGGTAACAGAATTGTGCGCAAACCCCAAATTTGATACCAGCAAAAATTATTCATGGGCTGGAACATGCGCATCCGGAAACGATGTGTTCGAATTTGTGGAACTTGTGAATATCTCAACACAGGCGATAGATATTAAAAATTACTCATTAAACATTTGCGCAAATTATGAAACTGACCAGACATGGAGAAACAATACATTTTATTATCCCGCGTCAACGACGGGACAGCAGGGCATCATTGATCCCGGAGAAGCCGCTGTGATTTTGGTCTATACATTTGATACAGCTAAAACTACGCTCGACTGGGCAACTTCGGCGGGGCGTACTGCGATACTGTCGGCCTTCAATGAGTTTTATGGTTCAAGCGTTGACGCTGACCATTTCGTGATTGCTCCGTGCAGCCAGCACGGGCAGACCGATTCGAAGATGGCCGGAACAGATAATCTTCAAAACGGGCAGTCCGTAATGGGCGTAAGATTGGTAAATACCACTACAGACGAAGTTGCGGCAGAGGCATTTTATAATGATTCTACCACAACCGAATTCGCACAGGACGGCCTGTCGTGCGAATTTACTTACTATAATAATTGCTATCAGGACTGCCGGCCTGCTTATGACAGTTTTATTACTGAAAAATCAAGCATATTGACATCGGGATCAGTAGTATCTAATCCCGGAACATATAAACAAAGTCAGGTTCCTGCCGTCGGCGATCCTCTTTTTGCGGTAACAGAATTATGCGCGAATCCAAAATTTGATGCCAGTAAAAATTATTCGTGGGAAGGCACCTGCGCGACGGGAAACGATGTATTCGAGTTCGTGGAATTGGTGAATATCACCAATCAGCCTGTAGATATAAAGAATTACTCGTTAAACATCTGCGCAAATTATGAGACCGACCGCACATGGAGAAACAACACATTTTATTACCCCGCGTCAACAACGGGACAACAAGGAATTATTAACCCAGGAGAACCTGTTGTAATTTTGGTCTATACCTTTGATACTGCTAAAACTACGCTCGACTGGGCGACGGAGGCGGGGCGCACTGCAATACTTGACGCTTTCAACGAGTTTTACGGTTCCGGCGTTGACGCTGATCATTTCGTGATCGCCCCTTGCAGCCAGCATGGTCAAACAGATTCGAAGATGGATGGAACGGATAATCTTCAAAACGGGCAATCGGTGTTGGGCGTAAGATTAGTCAATACAACGACTAAAGCTGTCGCGGCTGAGGCATTTTATAATGATTCGACGACTACGCAGTTTTCTCAGGACGGACTGTCATCGGAATTCATATACTATCCAGACTGCTATAGAGACTGCCGCGCTGCCTATAGTAATTTTATTACGAACAAATCAAGCATATTGACTTCCGGCTCAGTAGTATCTAATCCAGGCACGTATAAAACCAGTCAGGTTCCAACCCCTGGAAGTCCACTTTTTGCGGTAACGGAACTGTGCGCAAATCCTGATTTTGACGCCAGCAAAAACTATTCATGGGAAGGCACCTGCGCATCAGGAAACGATGTGTTCGAATTTGTGGAATTAGTGAACATTACAAATCAGCCGATAAATATAAAAAATTACTCGCTTAAAATCTGCGCAAATTACGCCTTAAATCAAACTTGGAGAAACAATACATTTTATTATCCGGCATCATCGACAGGGCAGCAGGGCATTATTGATCCGGGAGAAGCGGCTGTGATTTTGGTCTATACTTTTGATACGGCAAAAACTACGCTCGACTGGTCAACCGAGGCTGGACGCACTGCTATACTCTCCGCTTTCAACCAGTTTTACGGCTCGAACGTTGACGCAGATCATTTTGCGATCGCTCCATGCAGCCAGCATGGTCAAACAGATTCCAAGATGCCGGGAACGGATAATCTGCAAAACGGCCAATCGGTTTCAGGCGTAAGATTGGTCAACACCGCTACTAACGAGGTTGCGGCTGAGGCGTTTTATAATGATTCAACCACTACCGAGTTTTCTCAGGACGGTCTGTCGGCAGAATTCATGTATTATTCCGGCTGTTATAAAGACTGCCGGCCTACTTACGATGACTTTATTACCAATAAATCAAGCATATTAACATCGGGCTCTGTAGTTTCTAATCCCGGAACATATAAACCAAGCCAGGTTCCATCCTCCGGAGGCCCGCTTTTTGCGGTGACTGAGCTGTGCGCAAATCCTAAATTTGATGCTGGTAAAGACTATTCGTGGGAAGGCACCTGCGCATCCGGAAACGACGTATTCGAATTTGTGGAATTGGTGAACGTTTCAAATCAGCCGGTGGATATAAAAAATTACTCATTAAACATTTGCTCAAATTATGAGACTGACCGAACATGGAGAAACAATACATTTTATTATCCAGCGTCAACAACAGGGCAACAGGGCATCATTAATCCTGGAGAGGCCGTTGTAATTCAAGTCTATACTTTTGATACGGCGAAAACTACGCTTGACTGGTCGACTCAGGTTGGCCGCAATGCGATTTTGACCGCGTTCAATCAATTTTACGGTTCGAATGTTGATGCCGATCACTTTGTGATTGCTCCGTGCAGCCAGCATGGTCAGACCGATTCAAAGATGCCGGGAACGGATAATCTTCAGAACGGACAATCGGTGTTGGGCGTAAGATTAGTCAATACTTCTACTAATGATGTTGTGGCAGAAGCATTTTATAACGATTCTACTACGACTGAGTTTTCTCAAGACGGCTATTCTGCAGAATTTATGTATTATCCCGGCTGTTATCAGGACTGCAGACCGGCTTATGAAAGTTTTATTACCGACAAATCGAGCATAGTGGCATCCGGTTCTGTAGTATCAAATCCAGGAACGTACAAGTCATATCAGATTCAGGCGACAAGCGGACCGCTTTTGGCGGTAACGGAGGTTTGTGCCAATCCTAAGTTTGACGCCAGCAAAAACTATTCATGGGAGGGCACCTGCGCCACGGGAAACGATGTGTTCGAATTTGTAGAACTCGTCAATATTTCGAAGAATCCTGTAAATATTAAAAATTACTCATTAAACATTTGTGCAAATTACGCAGTTGACCGAACATGGAGAAACAATACGTTCTATTATCCGGCATCCAGTACGGGAAAACAGGGCATAATTAATCCGGGAGAAGCTGTTGTAATTCAAGTCTATACCTTTGATACCGCTAAGACTACGCTCGACTGGGCAACTGAGGCGGGGAGAACTGCGATACTGTCCGCTTTCAACGAGTTTTATGGGTCAAACGTTGACGCGGATCATTTCGTGATTGCTCCATGCAGCCAACATGGTCAGATTGATTCAAAGATGGACGGAACAGATAACCTTCAAAACGGTCAATCGGTAATGGGTGTCAGATTAGTCAACACATCCACTAAAGCTGTTGCGGCTGAGGCGTTTTATAATGATTCTACTACTACCGAGTTTTCGCAGGACGGTCTGTCGGCAGAATTTACGTACTATCCTGGCTGTTATCAAGACTGTCGCCCGGCTTATGACAGCTTTATTACCAATAAATCCAGTATAGTAGTATCGGGCTCAGTAGAATCAAATCCCGGAACATTTAAAAATAATCAAGTTCCGATTTCTGTAGGCCCGCTCTTTGCGGTAACAGAGCTGTGCGCAAATCCTAGTTTTGATGCCAGCAAAAATTATTCGTGGGAGGGCACCTGCGCGACCGGAAACGATGTGTTTGAATTCGTTGAATTGGTGAACATTTCAGGAAAGCCGGTAGATATAAAGAATTACTCACTTAATATTTGCGCAAATTATGATTCTGACAGAACATGGAGAAACAATACGTTTTATTACCCGGCATCATCGACAGGACAGCAGGGCATCATTGATCCGGGAGAAGCAGTTATAATTCAGGTATACACTTTTGATACAGCTAAAACTACGCTCGACTGGGCGACGGAGGCAGGGAGAACGGCGATACTGTCGGCTTTCAATCAGTTTTACGGCTCTAGCGTTGACGCGGATCATTTCGTGATCGCCCCATGCAGTGAGCACGGTCAGACAAACGCAAAGATGCCGGGAACGGATAATCTTCAGAACGGGCAATCGGTGTTGGGCGTAAGATTAGTCAATACATCAACTAAAGAAGTCGCAGCAGAGGCGTTTTATAATGATTCTACAACTACGCAGTTCGCTCAGGACGGCTATTCTGCAGAATTTATGTATTACCCTGACTGCTATAGAGATTGCCGCACTGCTTATGACAGTTTTATTACCAATAAATCCAGTATAGTGGTATCGGGCTCTGTTACGTCAAATCCCGGAACATATGATGCTGATAAAGTTCCGGCTGCCGGGTATAGCGCACCTCCGACGATTGATTTTAAAAATTATCCCGGAAGAACTGCAACTGACAATACGATTACAGTGTTGATTAAAGGTTCGACCGGTATACGCGCGGCAACGCTGTTTTACAAAACAGAGACTCAGACACAATATTCTAAGTTGTTAATGAATGCAATAGGAAGGAATTCGTTTGCTGCCGATATACCATCTGCAACCATGGCGTCAGCTAAAAACTTAAGCGTATATTTTTCCGGGACTGATGGCATCGGCAGAAGTGAATCGAGCATTTATAACATTCCTTTGAATAGTGATGGACCGTCAATCAGCTCGTTCAAACCCTCTTATCTTTACGCATTTCTTGATACTAAAAAACCGACAATATCCGCAAGTTATTCACATGCTTCCGGCATATATACGGCAGGTGTAAAGCTTTTGATTGACAATAATGACGTTACATCCGGCGCAACAGTGACATCGAGCGGAATATCTTATACGGCACCTTCCGAACTCTTGGTTGGAAAGCATACGGTAGAGCTTATTGCGACGGCTAATAATACAGCGAAAAGCAAGACTGACTATAAGTCGGAATTCTATGTTAGTGATGGGACTGACCTGAACCATTATAAAGGTGAAATACATTCACATTCAACTGATTCAGATGGGCAGGGGACAGTCAGCGAGGCATACACATATGCACGAGATACAGCCAAAGTTGACTTTTTCGGACTTAGTGACCATGCCGAATACTCTGCTATTGGCGGCAGCTCTCCCGATGCGGATTATATTAACATTCCGAATAAAATGAACGTTCCCGGTACGTTTGCTACTCTTCCCGGATATGAGTGGACCCAAAGCCAATCAATGGGTCCGTGGGTTGGACATATGGATGTGTTCAATTACGGAAGCAATACTGTTTTATCATGGAGTAATACCAAGTCGATCCCGGATTTATATAGTAAAATATCAGCGCAATCAGGCGTTATTGCACAGTTTAATCATCCGGGATATTTGTGGGGGGATTTTGCACATTACGCTAGCCGAACCGATGCTATTGACGCTAAGGTGGATCTTGCTGAAATCAATAATGCCAGCTATGACGCGCAATATAATGAAATGCTGAGTGCCGGATGGCATGTCGCGCCGCTTAGCAATGAGGACAATCATTCAAAAGGCTGGGCGACAACGACAAAGAATATCGGGGTAATTTTAACTCCGGCGCTGACGCGTGATAATATCATTGATGCGATAAGACACAGAAGGACATATTCTGCAGGCGATCCTGACACTCGAATTAATTATTCGATAAACGGTCAGGTGATGGGTTCCATCCTTAATAACCCAAGCACATTAAACTTTAGCATACATGTAACACATCCAACGAGAGCTGCTGGAACCATATCTATAATAGCTGACGGCGGCGTAGTTGTTGCGAGTCAGACCTTTACGACCAATGACGCGACATGGAACTTTACCTTGCCTGCATTATACGACCATTATCATGTTAAAGTGATGCAGGGGAGCGACTATTCAGTAACGGCGCCTATATGGACAACAAATGTAAAAGCGCTTTCGGTTCAAAGCCTTAATTACAATGTTTCAAGCACTTATGATGCTATTACAAATTTGACGACAAAGAACATAGCTTCAGAGGCTTTGAACAATGTTACAGTAAGCTATTATACGACCAACAATATCACGGGAACTCCTATTGGCACGGCAAGCATCGGGAATATTGCGGCAGGTCAGACCGGAAGCGTGTCAAAAAGCCTTGCATCAGTGAAAGAAAAAACACTTTTACTTAAGATAACCGGCACTGGCGCTTCAAGTGGAAAAACTTATTCGGCGCTTAAGGAGATATTCATATCCGGATTAATGATTTCAGAAGTATGTATCGCTCCTAATTCCGGTGGGTATCAATTCCTTGAAATCTACAACAACAGCAGCAGTGCGATAGATCTAAGTGGTTATAGAGTTGACTTGTGGGCAAGAACCGGAGATGATCCTAATAACCCGCCGTCAACCTCATACAGTAAGCGCTGTGATTTTTCAACGTCAAATTTGCTGCAGCCGGGCAAGACACATATTGTGATTTGCTACACAGATTCAGATTCGGGGCTGACAAACGCACAGAAGCTTGCTAAATTTAATAGTTTTTACAACACATCTTTAACTCTGAATGACGTCGACTTTGTTTATTTCACGATTGCAAAATCATATACGAGGTTGTTTGAGCTTGAAACAGACAGCAATTATACGGTATCCAGAGTGTATACCAATGAATTTTCAGTAAGCAGCCCGGATTATATTAATGGAACATCAGTTCAGTACACTTACCCGAAAGGTATGATCCCGGATGGCACGAAGCTATCAAATTCAGCATCTACACCCGGAACTGTAAGTTCAGGTCAGGGAGCGACAAGACAATAAAATGGAATACGAGAAGCTGCCCTAAATTTTAGGGCAGCTTCGTTTATCGAAAAACTATGCTTTTCGATAAACTGACAGACGCTCGAAAAAGACAAGCAGACGAAGAACAGGCGTACGTCGCTGTATGCAGATACAGCAGGGCGCCTGTTGGCGAAGTAAGCAAAAGTGCCCCGGTAAGGGGGCGCTTGAATCATTTTGCGTTTACAAACCGTAATGAAGATTGCGTTTAAAGACTTGATACGTCCATTTTGTCTTATCATGTATATGTAATCACTTTTGCGGTGCGTGTACTTTTTCGACAGTCTGAAGCTGCTCTAAACTTTTTAGGGCAGCTTTCTTCTTATAAAGCGGTTTTATTTTTATAACACTTATGTTATAATTAATCTTTGTAAATAAAATTTACTATAAAAGGGTAAATGCCCTAAAATATAAGAATAATAAGTAAAATTATATATGAGAGGAAGATAATTTTGGTCAAACATTTTGTATTGTTCCGCCTGCTGGACAATGCCGAGGGAAAAACAAAAGATGAGAATGCAAAATTTATCAAGCAAGGGCTTGAGGCGCTCAACGGGGTTGTTCCCGGTCTTATCCGCCTTGAGGTAGGAATCAATTTTAAACCGTCTGAAACAGCCTCCGACGTTGTTGTCAACGCTGAATTTGAGGATAAGGATGCTCTTGAGGGATATATAGTGCATCCGCAGCATCAGGCCGTCGCTCAGTATATCGCGAAGGTGCGAAGTGAGCGCCGCGTTATAGATTATATAGTTTAGGAAACGGAGAGGCAATGAAGGAAAACATACTTTTAAAACAATATATAGATTTATCGACTTTGACCGTATACAGAGGAGTGCTGGAAAGTAAACCAGTAGATACTCTATACAGACTGTTCGGAGAAATAGCGAAGGGAAATGCAGACCCCGGCGAGTTATGCGGAATGTATGCAACCGTGTATTACGAGCTTGCAAAACAGGATGCAGGAACGCTTGAAGAGAGCATAACACCTTTCTTAAAATTCAACGTTTCGCCTTACGCCAGAGCCGCCGCATGCGGTGAGGGGGAAGACAGACTCGCAAAAGCCGCACACCGCGACCTTGATATTTTATCGGCGCTTTGCGCGCTGCCTTGCTCTGTAATAAAAAGCTCAATAGATAACGTATGCGGATTTCAGGCTTCTTCCGGCCTGCCTGATTGGAAAACAAGCGAAAAACCGATCGATTTTGACGCGCTGACCGTTTTCCACCGTATCAACGGCTATGGCATTTTTGCAAAAAGCCATGCATTTGTTTGGGAGAACGGTGCGCTTCGGGCGATAAAGAATCCCGACACCATCAATGTCGAGAACATGGTCGGCTTTGAGTGGCAGCGCGAGCAAGTCATCAACAATACCCGTGCGCTGTGTAAGGGCAACAGGGTAAACAACATACTTTTATACGGCGACAGCGGAACTGGTAAATCCGCGACTGTAAAGTCGATGGTCAACATCCCTGAATTCTATAATCTCCGCATAATCGAGCTGCCGAAAGACCATCTTTCAGAAATACCCGACGTGCTTCGTCTGGTATCGGGACATCAGCAGAAATTTGTGTTCTTTATCGACGATCTGAGCTTTGAAAATAACGAAGAGGTATTTTCAAGCCTTAAAATAGTGCTGGAGGGCGGCCTTGAAATGCGTCCCCAGAACGTCGTAATATATGCAACCTCTAACCGTCGCCATCTCGTACGCGAGTATTTCAATGAACGCAAGGGCACTCTTTCGACTGACGCCGAGGAAGAAGTCCACGCAAATGAAACGGTTCAAGAGAAGATATCTCTGTCGGAACGTTTCGGTATTAAGATCCCGTACATGGCACTTAATAAGAAAGAGTTCATAAATCTGGTGCAGGAGCTTGCAAAGCAGGAGAACATCCCCATGAGCGAAGACGAGCTTTCGGCAAGGGCGATCGAGTGGGAAAGCCACTATCCCGGCAGAACGCCGAGAACAGCGCACCAGTTCATAGATTACTTAAAAACACTGTAAAGAGGTGCGGGCTATGCAGTCAGCGTCATACAAGACAATTGAAACGCCGATTGGCCCCCTTACGCTTTACAGCGTTGACGACGCACTTGTAAAGATAGAATTTTCAGACAAGACAAGCGATAACGCTTTTGAATATATGAAAAGCCGCTTTGGCGATTATGAAATCACCGAAAAATCCGCCGTTCTTAACAAAACGGAAGAAGAGCTTTTAGAATATTTTTCGGGAAAACGCCGGGATTTCAGTGTCAAGACAAGGCTTTTGGCATCCGACTTCAGCATGAAAGTGTATGAAAGGCTTTTGAGGATTCCTTACGGGCAGGTGACAAGCTATTCCGACATTGCCCGTGACATAGGTTTCCCCAAGGCTTTTCGTGCTGTCGGAAACGCAAACAACAAAAACCCAATACCTATAATCTATCCCTGCCACCGTGTGAACGCGAGGGACGGGCAGCTTTCAGGATACGCCGGGGGAACGTCGGTGAAACGCCGCCTGCAGGAGCTGGAGCAGAACGTGCTGATGCGCTCTCGTGATGATATAATAAGCCAAAACGAGCTTTTTAATCCAGGAGTGACCGCATATATTAGGTCGTTCCTGCGGGAAGATGAGAAATATCGTGAAATACTCTCGCATGCGGCAGAGAACAATATCCCTGTCGTAAAGCCGGAGACAGCATCTCTTTTAAAGCTTATATGCGCTGTCAAAAGACCTGAAAAGATCCTTGAAATAGGCACCGCGACAGGCTTTTCTGCTTTGATTATGGCAGACGCATCCCCGGGGCTTCAACGCCTTTTGACGATCGAGAGGGATGAGGCGAGGGCAAAAAAAGCGGAAGAAAATATTAAGGACAGCCGGATCGAGCTTAGGTGCGGCGACGCGCTTGAACTTATCAGCGGGATAGACGAAAAGTTTGATCTAATCTTTGTGGACGCCGCAAAAGGGCAGTATTACAAGTTTCTGGAGATGTGCCTGCCTAAAATGCGGGAACAGGGCATTATGATATTTGATAACGTGCTGTATAAGGGCATAACCGCCGACCTTACGGCTGTTAAACACAAAAACAGGACGATTGCGAGAAACCTTAAGATATTTACTGACATGGCTATGAATGACGACAGACTTATAAGTACGATTTTACCGACGGGCGACGGTGTACTGCTGTCGGTTTTAAAATAAGGAGGCTGTGGACGTGGAGAAAAAGTATATTATTGCGCTGGACGAGGGAACGACCAGCGCGCGCACCATCTTTTATGACATTGAAAAGCAGGAGATCGCTTTCAGCGAAAATAAAGGTTTTGAACAGATTTTCCCAAAGCCCGGATATGTCGAGCACGACGCGGAAGAAATATGGGAAGCACAGCTTTTTACAATGAAAAACTGCGCCAAACGCTGGAAGGTCGACATGGACGAGGTTGCGGCTATCGGCATCACGAATCAGCGTGAAACGGTCATCGCATGGGATAAGGTGACGGGCAAGCCGCTTTACAATGCGATAGTCTGGCAGTGCCGCAGAACGGCGGATATATGCGAGGGCATCAAGGGGTATACGGGTACAATAAAGCAGAAAACTGGTCTCGTGCTTGACGCTTACTTTTCGGGCACCAAGATAAAATGGCTATTTGACAACGTGCCCACTGTGCGTGAAAAAGCAGACAAGGGTGAGCTGATGGTCGGAACGATAGACACATGGCTCATATATAAGTTGACGGGCGGAAAAGTCTTTGCAACGGACTATTCCAACGCATCGAGGACGATGCTCTTCAATATCCATACCCTCACGTGGGACAACGAGATATTACATATGCTAGGAATTCCGAAAGACATCCTGCCTAAGGTCGTGCCTTCCGTTGGCGTTGTCGGCTACACCGACAAAAAGGTCGTCGGTGCTGAGATCCCGATTGCGGGCATAGGCGGCGACCAGCAGTGCGCGCTTTTCGGTCAGGGATGCTTTGAAGTGGGAAGCGCAAAGAATACTTACGGCACCGGCTGTTTTATACTGATGAATACAGGCGACAAACCGGTTTACTCTGAAAACAACCTGCTCACAACAATAGCCTGGGGCATGGACGGCGGCGTTCAGTATGCGCTTGAAGGCTCGGTGTACAATGCCGGGTCGGTTATAAAATGGCTTCGCGATGAGATGCATATGATAGAGCGTGCATCAGACGTCGATACGATCGTCGAAGAGGTCGCCGACAACGGCGGGGTATATCTCGTTCCGGCATTCACGGGACTGGGGGCACCGTTTTGGGATATGTATGCCCGCGGCACCATTGTCGGGCTTACGAGAGGAAGCGGCAGGAAGCATATCATCCGGGCGGCTGTCGAAAGCATTGCGTTCCAGGCTAAATCGGTTTTTGACGCAATGGAGCAGGATGCAAAACTAAAGCTTGCAGAGCTTAAAGTGGACGGCGGCGTTTCGGTCTGCGACTTCATGCTTCAGTATCAGGCAGACCTTTTAAAGACGCCTGTAATCAGACCACAGAACCGTGAAAGCACGGGGATGGGCGCTATATATATGGCGGGTATCGGCGTTGGCGTTTGGAAAAACACCGACGAGGTAAAACGCCAGTGGAAACTGGACAAAAAATATGTTCCGGGCGAAAAGAAAGAAGAACGCGCGGATCAATATAAAAAATGGCTCAAAGCGGTAAAACGCGCTTCGGATTGGGAAGAATAATAATTACAAATATGAAGGAGCAGTAACTCATGGAACTTGCGAAGACCTATAACCCGAAAGAGGTTGAAGACAGAATATATGAGATGTGGCTTGAAGGCGGGTATTTCAAGGCAGATGCCGAAAGCAAAAAGCCACCTTTCACGATCGTGATGCCGCCCCCGAACGTTACAGGACAGCTGCACCTTGGGCATGCTCTCGGCGACACGATACAGGATATACTTATAAGATATAAGCGTATGAACGGTTACGAGGCACTTTGGGTGCCGGGCACCGATCACGCCGGCATCGCCACGCAGATACGCGTTGAAGAGGTGCTGAGAAAGGAAGAGGGGCTTTCACGTCACGACCTTGGCCGCGACAAGTTCTTAGAGCGTGTCTGGGCATGGAAGAACCAGTACGGGAACAGGATCGAAAGCCAGATAAAGAAGCTGGGCGCCTCCTGCGACTGGGACCGCAAGCGTTTTACGATGGACGAGGGCTGCTCAAAAGCTGTTAAGGAGACGTTCGTTGAATTATATAATAAAGGGCTTATCTACCGTGGCTATCGCATCATTAACTGGTGCCCGGACTGCATAACCGCTCTTTCAGATGCTGAGGTTGAATACTCGGAAACCGAGGGCAGCCTCTGGTATATAAACTATCCGCTTGAAAACAGCGATGAGTTCATCACAGTTGCGACGACACGCCCGGAAACTATGCTGGGCGATACTGGTATCGCTGTAAATCCCGATGATGAACGCTATAAACATCTTGTCGGCAAATACGCTATCCTGCCGATAATGAACCGCAGGATACCCATTTTTGCAGACGATTATGTTGAAAAGGAGTTCGGCACTGGGTGCGTCAAGATCACGCCCTGCCACGATCCGAATGACTTTGAAATGGGCAACCGTCACGGTCTTGAGCAGATTTTGGTGCTTGACGAACACGGCAGCATGAATGAGAACGCTGGTAAGTATCGCGGACTTGACAGGATGGAAGCGAGAAAGCAGATAGTCGAGGAGCTTACCAACTTAGGGCTTCTTGTCAAGATCGAAAAGCTGAGCCACAACGTCGGTCAGTGTTATCGCTGCGGGACGACGGTTGAGCCGATGGCATCAAAACAGTGGTTTGTAAAGATGAAGCCGCTGGCTGTCGACGCTATCGACGTCGTTAAGAACGGCACTGTTAAATTTGTTCCCGAACGTTTCTCAAAGACATATCTAAACTGGATGGAGAACGTCCGCGATTGGTGCATTTCCCGTCAGCTATGGTGGGGACACCGTATTCCGGCTTACTACTGTGACGACTGCGGTGAAATGACCGTCTCAAAGGAAGACGTAAAAGTCTGCCCGAAGTGCGGCTCACAAAATATGCGCCAGGAAGAGGATGTGCTCGACACCTGGTTTTCGTCGGCACTCTGGCCGTTTTCTACCCTCGGCTGGCCGGAAAATACAAAATCGCTTGAAAAATTCTATCCTACCTCAGTCCTTGTCACGGCTTATGACATCATCTTCTTCTGGGTTGCGCGCATGATCTTTTCCGGTATGGAGCAGATGAAGCAAAAACCATTTGATGAAGTGCTGATTCATGGTCTTATCCGTGACAAATTCGGCAAGAAGATGTCAAAATCCGCCGGAAACGGCATAGATCCGCTTGAGGTGATAGATCAGTTCGGCGCGGACGCTCTGCGCTTTACACTTATAACAGGAAACTCGCCCGGCAACGATTCTCGCTTTTCACTTGAAAAGGTTGAAAGCTCGCGCAATTTTGCAAACAAGCTTTGGAACGCCTCACGTTTCGTGCTGATGAACCTGAAAATAACGGAAAACAAGCTGCCGGAAGTGCTTGAGCTTGAGGATAAATGGATACTGACAAGGCTTAACAGGGTCACGAAAGAGGTTAACGACAATCTTTCAAGCTATGAGATCGGCGTTGCGGTTTCAAAGTTGTATGATTTTATCTGGGACGATTTCTGCGACTGGTATATAGAGCTTGCGAAGATGCGCCTCTTTGAGAGCAACAAGAACGAGGCGACACGCGTTTCGGCTCAGCAGGTTCTGCTTTACTGCCTGACGAATATCCTAAAGCTTCTGCATCCTGTGATGCCATTCATTACCGAGGAGATTTACCAGACGATACCGCATGACGGCAAAGCTTTGATTATTTCAGAGTATCCGCAGTTTGATAGCGGGCTGGACTTTTCCGCCGAGGAAGCGCAGATGGAGAAGATCATGGCTGTTATCCGCGCTGTCAGAAATAGAAGAAGCGAAATGAACGTGCCGCCCTCACACAAGGCGAAGATTTATATCGAGACTGCTCTGCCTGAGGTGTTTGAAAAGGGAAAGGTATTCTTCGAGCGTCTTGCCTCCGCGCAGGAAGTGGAAGTCGGCGATTCCTTTGACATCAAAAACGCTGTGCTGATAGTTACCGATGAGGCACGCACAAAGATACCGCTTAGCGAGCTTATCGATATCAATTCCGAGATCGAGCGCCTTAAAAAAGAAAAGGCGACCCTTGAGGGCGAAATTAAAAGAGTTGAAGGCAAATTGTCAAACGCAGGATTCGTTTCAAAGGCGCCTGCGGCTGTCGTTGAGGAAGAACGAGCTAAGGGCGAGAAATATAAAACCATGCTTCAAAAGGTCATTGACAGCATAAGTGAACTGCAAGGGTGAGTTTAATGAACTATCAAGAGGCGCTTTCGTATATACATTCACGTCCTAGAATGAGCAAAAAGCTTGGGGTAGACAACATTCGGGCAGTTTTGAAAAGGCTTGACGATCCCCAGAAAAAACTGAAATTCATTCATATTGCGGGCACTAACGGTAAAGGCTCTACCGCCGCGATGACCGAATCTGTTTTGCACGCTGCGGGATATAAAACGGGACTTTTTATTTCTCCATTTATAGATGAGTTCAACGAGCGTATACAGATTAACCGAGAAAATATATCAGACGGTGACCTTGCGAGAATCACGACTTATGTAAGCGAGGCTGTGCAAAAGGCTGAAAGCGAAGAGGACATTTCGCCTGTAAGCGAATTTGAGATCGTGACCGCAGTCGGGCTTTGCTATTTTGTGGAGCAGCAATGTGACTTTGTGGTGCTTGAAGTGGGAATGGGTGGCAGGCTTGATTCCACAAATGTGATAGATACGCCGCTTGTAAGTGTAATTACTTCAATTTCGTTTGACCATATGCAGTTTTTGGGGGACACGCTTTCCAAAATTGCGGGCGAAAAGTGCGGCATTATAAAGGATAACGGGATAACCGTTATGTATCCGCTTCAGGATGACGAGGTCGTCGGCGTTGTTAAAAAATATGCCGATGAAAAGAAAAACAGGCTAGTAGTTCCAGAATTAAAAGAAGTTTCCGTTAAAAAAGAGAGCATAAAAGGCACTAAGTTTTCATATAAGGGTCTTAATTTGACATGTCCGCTTGCCGGGGCTCACCAGGTCAATAACTGCGTTACCGCTATAGAAACGCTACTTGCCCTGCGGGGGCTGGGCGTAAAAATAAGCGACGATCAAATCCGCCGCGGCATTGCCTCGACACGGTTTGCCGGGAGGCTTGAAATTGTAAAAGAAAAGCCAGTCGTACTGTTTGACGGGGGACATAATCCAGACGGGATAAGCAAACTTAGCGACGCTGTGATGCGTTTTGTCAAGCCGGATTATGAGCGGCTTTATGTGATAATGGGTATGGTGGGCGACAAAGACTATAAAAAATGCATCGAAAAAGTCGCAAGCCTTGCCGATGTTTTCATGGCGGTTGCACCTGGCAATCCGCGTGCTCTTTCACCTCAAATGGCGGCACAGGCGGCGGATGAGTTTTGCGAGCGCACCTATTTTGATGAGGATACCGAAAATGCGATCAAAAAGGTGCTGGACAATGCTGAAGAGCATGATGCAGTTCTTATCTGCGGGTCGCTTTATCTGCTTGGTGACGCCCGAAAATATGTTAAAAAATATTATATCAATACCATAAAATGACAAAAAATTTATATAAAATAGCCTATCATTTTAAATAAATGACAGGCTATTTTTTTTATGCAAAAAAAGGAGGAATCCGGTTGAAATACGAATTAACGCAAAACAGCGGCGGGCTTTCAGTTGTTTTAAACGGCGAAATAGATCACCACAATATTGGGCCTGTCCGCGAAGCGGTCGATAAAGCGGTTGCTTCACAGCATCCGCAGGTTGTAGAACTTAATTTTAAGGGTGTGGAATTCATGGACAGCTCAGGTTTTGGTTTTATTATGGGAAGATATAAGTCTGTTTCCGCATTGGGCGGAAGGGTTGAAGTCACAAACTGCAACAAACGCATCAAAAAGATGCTTGAGATGTCGGGCGCCGGCAAGTATGTAAAGATCGATTAGGGAGGAAAAACGTATGAGATGTGTAAACGAGATCAAACTTCAGTTTCCGTCAAAGTCTGTGAACGAGGGGTATGCAAGGGTCGCCGCGGCGGCGCTTATCGCACAGCTGGACCCTACCTTTGACGAACTTGCCGATATCAAAACGGCGGTTTCTGAGGCAGTCACAAACTGCATAGTCCACGCATACGCGGGGGCAAGCGGAAAGATTATGATGCAGGTAAGGCTTTTTGATGACAACAGAGTTGTAATAATCATCAAAGACTGGGGCCGCGGCATTGACGACATTAAAAAGGCGATGGAGCCATGCTATACGACCTCTGCAGAAGAGGAACGTTCCGGAATGGGGTTTACCATCATGGAGACGTTTATGGACAAGCTCCGAGTGACATCCAAACCCGGCAGAGGCACGAGAGTTGTCATGGAAAAGTACATATCAAACAAGAATATATGAAAAGTGCGGCAGTATGGAACAATTATCTGAAGCAGTAAAAAGCACAGATACCAACAGCCTTATCCTAGAGGCTCAGTCAGGCAGCAAAGAGGCTGCCGACAGGCTTATTCAGGAAAATCTGGGGTTGGTGCGCATGGCGGCAAAACGTTTTACCGGCAGGGGCACCGAATATGAGGACATCGTCCAGATCGGTTCAATGGGACTGATAAAGGCTATCCAGCGCTTTGACGTCACTATGGATGTGCGCTTTTCAACCTATGCCGTTCCTCTCATAATTGGTGAACTTCGGCGATATTTCCGTGATAACGGAGCGGTCAAAGTGAGCCGCGGATTAAAAGAAACCGGGTTCAAGTGCCACCAGTGCCGTGAACAGTTCGAAAAGGAACACGGTCGGGAGCCGACAGTCGCAGAAGTCGCCATGCTCACGGGCTGCAGTGCTGAAGAGGTAGCAGCCGCGGCTGACGCTATGCGGCCGGTGCTCTCCCTAGATGAGACAGCCGAAGACGCCGAAGGCAGCTCGATATACAATATCGTGGGTGAGGACAAAACTGAAAATCTTATTGAAAGTATTGCGGTAAAAGAGGCGCTGTCCCAGCTGTCGCCCCGTGAACGTCAGATCATAATGCTGCGCTTTTTTAGCTGTAAAACCCAGACTGAAACTGCAAGGAGACTGGGCGTATCACAAGTGCAGGTGTCACGCCTTGAACGCAGTATACTGGAAAAAATAAGGGAACTGATGGAGTGACACGGTTGCAATAACGCCATAAAGATGATACAATAAATCCGGGCTTGTCCTAATATGCCTTGCCGTTTGGCAGGGCTAATTAATTTTATTATGGAACGGTGATTATGTGTCATCTTTAGACGAGCGTTTTCTTAAAGTGAAAAAAGATATACTTGAACATGAATATAGCAAGCTAAACAAAATGCAGCGTGAGGCGGTATTTCGCGTAAAAGGTCCTCTATTGATCCTTGCGGGGGCTGGAAGCGGAAAAACTACCGTATTGGTAAATAAAATTGCATTTAATCTGAAATACGGCGATTCTTATTACTGCAGTTACGTTCCGCAGGAATTGGGCGACTTTGACATCATGTTCATGGAAAATTACATACAGTATCCTGACAAAGATTTTGACGACAGGCTGAAAGAGCTTATGTCCTTTAACCCTGCACGCCCTTATGAGGTGCTTGCCATTACATTTACGAATAAGGCGGCAAACGAGCTTAAAGAGCGCCTTAACAAGGTCATTGGGCCGCAAGCAGCGGATATCTGGGCTGGTACTTTTCATTCGATTTGTGTAAGAATTCTGCGCAGGCATATCGAAAAAATCGGATACAGCAGCGATTTTACGATTTACGACACCGATGATGTGAAAAAACTCATCAAAGATTGTCTTAAGGCGCTCAATCTTAATGAAAAGAACTATCCTGTCGGCGCCGTGATGTCTGTTATTTCGAAAGCAAAAGACTCAATGACAGCGCCGGAATTGTTCCTAAAGCAAAACGGTTTCGATCAGAGGCTTGAAAAGATAGGGAAAGTTTACGCTGAATATCAGAAAAGGTTAAAATCTGCAAACGCCGTCGATTTTGATGACCTGCTGTGCCTCACTGTTCAGCTTTTAAGGGATAATGAAGCGGTCAGAGAGCATTATCAAGAGCAGTTTAAGTATACTTATGTCGACGAGTATCAGGACACCAACAATGTCCAATATATGCTGGTAAGCCTTCTTGCGGCAAAACACCGCAATCTTACCGTTGTCGGCGACGACGATCAGAGTATATATAAGTTTCGCGGAGCAACGATCGAGAACATATTGAATTTTGAAAATCAGTATCAAGAAGCCAAAATCATCCGACTTGAGCAGAATTACAGATCGACAGGTATCATTCTGGATTCCGCAAACGCCGCAATTAAAAACAACCTCGGAAGAAAGGGAAAGACTCTCTGGACAGAAAACGGTGAAGGTGAAAAAATCAAAAAGTATGTCGCTGAAAACCAGTATGATGAAGGCGTATTTATCGCGAATGAAGTTTTGAACCAGATCCGGGTCAATAACAGAAGCTATCACGATTTTGCGGTGCTTTACCGCACTAACTCGCAGTCAAGTGCAATAGAAGAGGCAATGCTAAAATGCGGTGTTCCGTATAAGATCGTCGCAGGTATGAAGTTTTATGACCGCAAAGAGATAAAAGATGCAATATCTTATCTGACTGTTTTGACAAATCCGCTTGATAACCTGAGGCTTAAAAGGATAATAAACGAGCCGAAGCGTGGGATAGGCGAGTCGACTCTTGAGACGGCACAGAGGCTGGCGGACAATGAAAACATTTCAATTTATCAGCTTTTGCAGAAGGTATCGGATTATCCCGACCTTGACAGGGCTGCGAAAAATATAACCAAATTTATGGATATGATGGAACAGCTCAAAAAAGAGGAGGAAGGGACGACACCTGAGGAATTTGTCCGAATAGTTCTTACAAAAACGGGTTATCTTTCCCTCTGTTCAGAACAGGATAAGGCAGACGGACGTGACAGGCTCTCGAACCTTGAAGTGCTTGTATCAAACATCGAAAATTATGCATCAAAAGCCGAAAATCCAAGTATTACAGGCTTTTTGCAGGAGGTTTCGCTTTCAAGCGAACTTGACTTATTGAGCGAAAACGGTGAATATGTATCAATGATGACGATACACAGTGCAAAGGGACTTGAATTCCCTGTTGTGTTCTTAACCGGTATGGAGGAAGGCCTTTTCCCGTCTATGCGCAGCCTTAGTGAAACATCGGAGATAGAAGAGGAGCGTCGCCTCGCCTATGTTGCGATAACCAGAGCTAAAGAACAGCTCTATGTAACGAGGGCTGCCCAACGCGGTGGATATTACGGCACAGGGTTCCATACGGAATCGAGGTTTTTAAAGGAAATTCCAGATAAAAACATAGATGACTTGTCTGCTCCAAAAGCTGCGCCAGTGATGAGAAAAGAAATGTCCGATTTTGCAGTTGTTTCGCCAAAACCTGCACAGTCAGTTTATGTAGAGCGGGCAGTTGCCGCACCGTCGCATACTGAATTTTCAATAGATTATCAGGCCGGTGATATAGTTATTCATTCAACTTTCGGGCAGGGCACTGTTATCTCAATAAAACAAATGGCTGGTGACGCAATGGTAGAGGTTGCATTCGACACTGTAGGAACAAAAAAACTTATGGCGAATTTTGCGAAACTAAAAAAAGCAAACAACAGCTAGCTTTCTTGTACTTTAATGGGGTATTGTAAAATTTAATTTAGCTTGTTCAGAATTGGCCAAAGCGGCATCTGGACAAGCTTTTTTTGGTCAGAATCAGGACATTCATCCATAATATGTAACAAGTTACACAATATGTAATCAGAGCAATTGTCATACTTTGTAAAGCGTAATCAGTTACATATTGCATTCGAGTAATATTAATATATATAATGATCATGGAGGATTCCAAAAATTGTAAATAGGGGGAAGTAGAATGAAAAAGGCAGAAAAAACTGGAATCTCAATGGCTTTGATAGCATGCATGATTTTAAGCGCATTCCCGATAGGGACATTTGCCGCAGGTTATACAACGACAAATGCAGCGGTCAATGCACCACCATTAATAGTGACGGAAGTCGTGCAAAACGCGGATAATGAATCTACCACCGGTCAGGACGCCTATGACGCAATCGAGATTTATAACACTACAGACCATGATATAAATTTAAACGATTACGCAATAGCCCAAAAATCTGATTATGTATCCCCGTTTGCAATGACGAGTGTATTTGACCCAAATTTGTACAGCCCAACCTATACTGGCATCAATCATTTCACTTCAACGTCTTCTTATACTGACGGCGAGGTGGCCGATCCTAACGCGCTGACCGTCCATTCCCACGATACAAAAGCGGTATGGGTCAGGTTGACACCAAGTTCGGGGAATAATATTACAAGCCCAAGCTGCCCGTATTATTCATTAAATAAGAGTAATTTTGCCGCAAAATATGGAATTACGGATACATCTAAGATCTGCTATGCTGAATATCCCAAAAAATTATCCGGCTCCAACACAATGACAGCGTCATTAGTTCAGAATAGTTCAAGTTATACGGCGGGAAGCAATTTCTTCCTTGAAAATCTAGCATATGTAGGTCAAGAAAGTCCGGCTGGAATACCCGGAACTGATGCCGCAAATACCCCCAGCCGGGGCATCTTGTATATAGTTAAAAACACTGCAACGGCTTCTTCTGATAAAAATGGCATACTGACAAATAATTCAGATATTGTCAGCACGGCATATTATATGCGAGCGACTAGCACCGATAATAACAAATCAATCGATCTTTTCTTTGATCCGATGCTTGGCGTTTCATATTCACCTGCAAATTCAAACACACAGCATGCTTCGGCACAGACGCCAACCATGGGCACCGGGCTTAAGAACTGGCAGATTCCCGGAGTGGGAAGCGGACTTAGCAGTATGTATGATGATGTTTCCTTCAGTAATTATATTACAGGCAACACAACCGAAATGTATTTTTCGTGTACAGCACATGACGATAACGGACTTATTTCTTTACATATAATGTATAGAAAAATCGGTGAAACCACTTATAAGTCATTAAGTAATAATTGCTGTATGCTAAATTCATCTCCTACATCAGATTCTGTTAGTGGAACGATTCCTTTGAATTCACCTTATTGTCCGTTTAACGGAACCGGCGTTGAGTTTTATTTTGTTGGCGAGGACAGCATCGGGAATATATTCTATTGGGGTGATGAAAGTTATGCTACTCCCGATGACCCGAATACATGTGAAATAGGCTTTGCACAAGATAAAACAGCTGCGCAGAATGTAGTAAATACGATTACTGCGCTAACTGGAACCGACAAAGTGGCAGTTAAAAGTGCAAGATCAGCTTACGAAGCTTTAACCCCGGCACAAAAATTATTGGTGACAAATTATAATACGCTGGTTTCGTATGAATCACAATTATATAACTACGGTCTTCTCATTTCTGAAATTTTGCCTGATCCAAGTCTTGCAAATAACAACGACAACACAGAATTTTTAGAGGTTCATGTTACTGGCAGCGACCCTGTACCTCTTTCTGATCTTCAGCTTAAAATTCAAAATGCCGGAGGATCGTATACCGATAATTATTTTATTACTGAAGGTGAGGGACCGACTTCATTACAGCCATATCAGACATATGTATTTGGTGTATATTTGACAGATAGCTTCAATAAATCTGGCCTTAAATATACATCGGAGAGCGATAAAGAGAATTTCTGGACATCATTTGCAGGTAATACCGTAGATTTCGGAAGCAATTTGACGCTTGATAAGGCGCATCGGATTATAGCACTGCAATGTAACGATTATGGATTTGGAATAGACGGAGCCAGTAATCTTCCAAATAGTCCTGCGACTACCGTAAGTTTATATTCAAAAGGGAAAGCCGCTACTGTTGCGTCATCGACTTATAACGGCGAGAGTACTTCTTCGCCTGATATAGCTGCTGGAAAATCCGCTTTATTTAAGCAAGTGGCAAATTCTGTTACTGCAGCGCTTTATCAGAAAAAGGCGGCAGCTACGCCCGGAACGATTTTGTCCGGTCAGACGCTGCAGTCAAGTGATGCGAATTTAACATCTATAACTGTTCCTTTTGGAACAATTTCACCTGCATTTGCTGCAAATACAACCACATATACTTGTACATTACCATACGGTTCATTATATGCACCGGCTGTAAGTGCAACAGCGTCCAGCAGTTTAGCGACTATAGCCTACACGCAGGCCACTTCTTCAACCGGGACAGCGCAAATCGTAGTGACAGCTGAAAATGGAGCAACTAAAACATATACCATAAACTTTAGAGATTCATACGATAAAGCTGCAAACTACTATGCACCACCATTAATAGTGACAGAAGTTGTGCAAAACGCGGATAATGAATCTACTACCGGTCAGGACGCCTATGACGCAATCGAGATTTATAACACTTCAGACCATGATATAAATTTAAGCGATTATGCAATAGCACAGAAGTCGGATTATGTTTCACAATTTAATATGACAAGCGCATTTGATCCGAATTTCTACAGTCCGACGTATACAGGAATCAATAGATTTACAGCAACATCTTCATATACATCTGGTGAAGCGGCCGATGCGGAGGCACTGATTATTCATCCCCACGACACTAAAGCAGTATGGGTCAGGTGGACTCCAAGTTCAGGCACAAATATTACAAGCCCAAGCTGCCCGTATTATTCATTAAATAAGAGTAATTTTGCTGCAAAATACGGAATTACAGATACTTCAAGAATCTGCTATGCCGAATACCCGAAGAATTTATCAGGATCAGGAACCATGACTGCTTCGTTGACTCAAAATAGTGCCAGTTATACTGCAGGAAGTAATTTCTTCCTTAATAATCTAGCATATGTTGGTCAAGAAAGCCCGGCTGGCACGCCTGGAACTGATGCAGCAAATACTGCCAGGCGCGGTATCTTGTATATAGTTAAAAACACTGCGACTGCTTCCTCTGATAAAAACGGCGTATTGACTAATGATTCCGATATCGTCAGCACGGCATATTATATGCGCGCCACCGGTACCGATAATAACAAATCAATCGACCTTTTCTTTGATCCGATTTTAGGTGTTTCGTATGTGCCGGCAAACTCTAATTCACAACATGCCGCAGCACAAACACCTACAATGGGACTTCCCGTCAGCTCAGGGCTTAAAACTTGGCAAATGCCGGGAATGGGAGGCGACAATACTGATGGATATCAATATGTTCCCTATGGGAATATGGTAACAGGCAACACACCCGAATTGGCTATAAGCTCTAGTAGCGGTGCCAGCAGTGGATTTGTTACGGCACATTTAATGTACAGAAAAGCCGGCGAAACCGCCTATAAACCGATGAAAACAGAATGCTGCATGCTAAGTTCTACTCCTATTACATACGTTACCGTCAATGGGACGTTCCCAATAAATACACCTTGTTGTCCGTTTAGCGGGACTGATATCCAATTTTATTTTGTTTACGAAGATGCTCTTGGAAATATATTATACGATGGTGATGACTATACTATTTCGCCAGATCGCCCCTGTGATCTTATTGATTATATAGGCACAATGGCTGATGAGCCAATAGCGCAGAATGTAGTAAATATGATTACTGCATTAACTGGAACTGACAAAGCAGCAGTAAAAAATGCCAGATCTGCTTATGAATCGTTAAGCACGGCGCAGAAATTATTGGTGACGAACTATAATACGCTGGTTTCGTATGAATCAAATTTGTATGATTATGGTCTGCTAATTTCCGAAATATTGCCTGATCCAAGCCTTGCAAACAGTAACGATAATACAGAATTCTTAGAAGTATATGTTACTGGCGACGACCCTGTGCCTCTTTCGGATTTATCACTTAAAATTCAAAATGCCGGCGGGTCATACACCGATAACTATTTTGTCACTGAGGGGAATGGACCGACTTCGTTGCAGCCGCACCAGACATATGTGTTTGGAATATATCTAACAGACAGCTGCAATAAGTCATCGCTCAAATATTATTACGAAAGCGACAAGGCGAATTTCTGGACAGCTTTTGCAAACAACACAGCTGATTTCGGCAGCGGTTTATCGCTGGATGCCGCTCACCGCATCATCGCGCTGCAGTGTGATCAAAACGGAATGGGAATTGATGGCGCAAGCAATATACCCAATGGGCCCACTACGACCGTGAGCTTATATTCAAAAGGAAAAGCTGCTACGGTGGCGTCCTCGACATATAACGGCGAGAGCACGTCATCGCCTGACATTTCCGCCGGAAAATCCGTTTTATTTAAGCAAGTAGCAAATTCAGTTACAGCGGTGCTGTATCAAAAAAATGCCACTGCTACCCCGGGAACCATTCTGCCAGGCCAGCTTTTATAAGATATGCAGGGCTATCATCAATAACAGTTCCTATATGAACAATTTCACCTTTATTTAGTGCAAATACAACTTCGTATACCGTTACGTTGCCGCAGGGCACAACTTCTGCGCCGACTGTATGCGCAACAGCATCCAGCAGTTCAGCAACGATATCCTACACACAGGCGACTTCAACGAGCGGAACGGCGCAGATTCTTGTGTCTGCCGAAGATGGGATAAGCACGAAAACGTATACTATACAATTTACAATTGCAAGTTAATTTATAAAACTTTAAGCCTAACAGCAATGATGTTTTTAGCATAAGATTTATCAAATTTTATTTACAAAAAACTTTCGGTGTTATGCCGACAGTATCAGATTGTCGAAAAAGTCCAGCGAGAGCTGGGCTTTTTTGTATAAGTATGAAAAATATAAATTGAAGTGAAAGAAAAGTTTTGAAATAATCGGAAAGAAGTAAGCATTATAGCCTTTAAAATATTTTATGATATGCTTTCTAAAATTGTTTACATATCTTATCTCAACATCCTTTATATGTTTTTAATGCAATTATATGTAATTGCTGCCAATTGTCACATAAAACAATGTAAGTATATTACATATTGAGTTAGCAAAATCTAGACATATAATTAATCGTGGAAAGCTTTTCCAATCTTTTGCGATTAATTGGAGGAAAGAGAATGAAAAAAGCAGCTAAATCAGGCATCTCCATTGCATTAATAGCATGCATGATTTTCAGCGCATTTCCTAGTGGGGCATTTGCAGACAATCAGCCTGCGACTGCATCAAGCAATGTGCCGCCCTTAATTGTGACAGAAGTAGTACAAAACTCAGCCAACGAGGCTAACACCGGCCAGGACGGCTTTGACGCGATCGAGATTTACAACACTACAGACAATGATATTGATTTAAGCAATTATGCATTAGCTCAAAAATTGGATTATGTGGCACCCTTTGCAATGACAAGTGTTTGCGATCCAAAACTCTACAGTCCAACCTACACAGGAATTAATAAGTTTACTGCGACTTCTTCGTATACCGCCGGTGAAGTTGCTGATACTGGCACGCTGATTATTCACTCTCATGATACTAAAGCGGTATGGATCAAATGGACTCCGAGTAGTGTCACAAGTCCATCATCTCCATATTATGCATTAAAAAAGGATAGTTTTGTTAGCACATACGGGATTACAGATACTTCGAGGATTTGTTATGCTGAATATCCAAAAAATTTATCCGGTTCCAGTATGACTGCTTCATTAACTCAATATAGTGCCAGTTATACTGCCGGAAGTAACTTCTTCCTGGATAATCTAGCATATATCGGACAGGCAAGTCCGGCCGGTACGCCCGGCAATACCGCCAGACGAGGAATCTTATACATAGTTAAAAATACCGCAACCGCTTCCACCGATAAAAACCATGTTTTGACCAATGATTCGGATATTGTCAGCACGGCATATTATATGCGCGCCTCAACCGCCGACAATAACAAATCAATCGATCTTTTTTATGATCCGGTTCTTGGCGTTTCATATACACCTGCAAATTCGGATTCAGAACATGTCACAATGCAAACAGCAACAATAGGCACCGGGCTCAAGAGTTGGCAAATTCCCGGGTCCGGAGATAATAACAAACCGGTTATTACGAATAATACAGCACAATATTTTACAGGCACCACGCCTGAAATACAGATAAATGGTACGGCAACTGACGAAACCGGCCTTAATTCTTTTCATGTAATGTATAGACAAACGGGCAGCACCGCTTATAAATCATCATTATTAAGTAACAATTGCTGCATGATAAAATCCGCCCCTGTTAAAAGCTCAACTTTTTCTTGTAAAGTTCCTTTAAATCTATCCTATTATCCGTTTAACGGGTCCACAATCGATTATTATATTACAGCCGAAGACAGCAGCGGGAATATAACCTACGCGGGTACGCCGGATAGTCCTCTAAACGTAGCTCTAGGATCAGCAGAAGATAAATCAGCTGCTCAAGATGTCATTGATTTGATTACCGCATTAAGCGGGACAGACAAAAACGCAGTAAAAAGTGCAAGGTCAGCCTATGAGTCTTTGAGCACTATACAAAAATTATTGGTGACAAACTATAATACGCTGGTTTCATACGAATCAAAATTATATAATTACGGCCTTCTTATCTCCGAAGCACTTCCTGATCCAAGCCTTGCTAATAGTAATGACAATACAGAATTTGTCGAGGTTTATGTTACTGGTGATGACCCTGTACCCCTTGCTGATTTGCAGCTGAAAGTGGGATCTTCTATCGACAAGTATTTTCTTACCGAAGGAGAAGGCCCGACTTTATTGCAGCCTCATCAAACATATGTATTTGCAATGTATATGACAGACAGCAGCACAAAGTCTTTTCTTAAATATACCTCCGAAAGTGATAAGGCTGGTTTTTGGGCAGCATTTGCTAGCAACAGCACTGATTTTGGAAATAACTTATCGTTGGATAAAGCCCATCGTATTATAGTGCTGCAATGTGATGAAAATGGTACTGGTATATCAGGAGCAGGTAATCTCCCCAACTCGTACGCCACGACCTTGAGCTTATATTCAATCGGTAAAGCAGCAACGGTAGCATCATCAACATACAATGGTGAGAAGGAATCGTCGCCTGATATTGCAGCCGGAAAAACCGCTTTGTTCAAACAGGCAAAAGGTTCAATTACCGCAACAATATATCAACCAAAAGCTAATGCAACACCGGGTACAATTTTGCCGGGGCAACTTTTATCCTCTGATGCAGGCTTAGCGTCTATAACTGTTCCTGTTGGAACAATATCGCCTTCATTTAATACAAATACAACCGCGTATACGGTTACATTGCCGCACGGAACAAAAAGTGCGCCTTCTGTAAGCGCGAATGCCTCCAGCACTTTTGCGACTATAGCATATACGCAGGCAGCTTCAACAACCGGATCAGCGCAAATTAAGGTAACATCAGAAGACGGAAAAGTAACAAAAACATATACTATAAACTTTACAGTTGCCAAATCTAATGATGCAACGTTGTCTAATTTACAATTCAATGGTAGTGGAATTGATAATTTCAGCCCAACAACCTACACATACAATGTTAAATTGCCGTATGGCACGACTGATGCACCAATTGTTTCGGCTGTAACGTCAGACGGCGGAGCAACCGTCTCAATTACTCAAGCGAGTACTCTGACGGGATCGGCAACAGTAGTTGTCACAGCTGAAGACGGCGCAACAAATAAGACCTATACAGTTAACTTTACTCTTGCGGAAGCGTCAACAGATAATAACCTGCGTTCCATTACTGTCGGAAATTACAATCTGTCACCTGCATTTGATCCGGCG
Organism: Bacillota bacterium; assembly: GCA_030705925.1. Taxonomy (NCBI): domain Bacteria; kingdom Bacillati; phylum Bacillota; species Bacillota bacterium. The sequence continues at coordinate 10,552 of JAUZPM010000017.1, read as the reverse complement.
ACAACGAACTATACTGTAATACTCCCAGCTGGTACATCGATCCCACCAGCAATTGATGCGTTATTGGAGGATTCTACAGCAACGATGTCTATCGTTCAGGCAAAATCCGTCAACGATAGCGCAACTGTAGTTGTAACAGCACAGAACAAAGATGTTAAGACATACACAGTTACATTCAAAGTAGCTAAATCATCCGATGCGACACTGTCTGACTTGACTGTAGGCGGTGTTACAATAGACAATTTCTCGCCGGCAACGGAAAACTATACAGTTACGCTGCCTTACGGTACGTCTATTGTCCCAATGGTTTCAGCCACAACGGCCAATAAGAGTGCAACAGCGAATGTTACTGCGGCGTCAACACTGCCGGGCGAAACTGAAATAGTCGTGACAGCAGAAGACGGAACAACAAAGACGTATTCAATTACATTTACAGTAGCCGGAACTCCTGCGTATGTAACTGTGGAACATCTGATTGACGCAATCGGCATTGTATCTATGGACAGTGGTCCGGCAATCGCAGCGGCACGCACAGCTTATAATAATCTGTCGCCTGCAGATCAAGCACTTGTTTCAAATTACAAGACCCTAACAGATGCTGAAACTGCATTTGATACCCTTGAAGCAGATAACGTAATCGCGCTGATAGACGCAATTGGCGCAATACCTACTGAAACGTCAGTAGACGCCGCAAATAGCGCGTATAATGGACTTTCAGTACTGCAAAAAGCACTTGTCCCGGATGAAAAGAAAGATGCGTTAACAGCGGCTGCCGATAAATTAGCAGTTTCACTCGCTAAGGAATCACTTTCCATTGCGTCAACGTTGACAGAGAACATCACGTTGCCGAAAACAATTTCAACTAAATACGGCGATGTTATTGTTACATGGGCTTCTTCCAACACTGCCTATATAAGTAATGACGGCGTTGTGACTCGTCCTTCAAGCGCTATAGGAAACGTCCCCGTTGTATTAACTGCAACTATAACTAAGAATACAGCGTTAGACTTGGCTCCTTTCGGGACAACAATAATTGCCGAAGCCGCACCCAAAACTTATATAGTAACTATAGCGGATCCAGTCAACGGAGCAATAAGCGGAGCGGGGGCATACAGTGATGGAGAGTACGCTACTCTGCGTGCAATTCCCAGTCCAAATTATAATTTCAACGGTTGGTACGCAGGAAATGAATTAGTATCGCCGCTGCCTAATTATTCGTTCAAAGTAACAAGTGATTTATCCCTGACCTCCAGCTTTGTTGAGATGCCAAAAGGCTCTTTAACAGTCATAGCTGAAGGAAATGGCATCGTCAAAATGAATAATGATTCAGCTGGTTTGGCACCTAATTTTGAAGCCCAGCCGGTTAAAGGGTCAAGTATCCACATTACTGCAACTCCGAGTGATGGAGATACATTTGCCTATTGGCAGGACACTATATCCGGTAGCATTATTTCCACGCAGCCGAGCTGCGACTTTATAATGGGCGAAAACATTTCTGTGAAAGCGGTATTTGTAAGAATTCCAACGGCAGAAACAACTCAATTCACAGTAATATTTAAAGATAAAAGCGGCAAAATTCTGCAATCAAGCAGCGTTGGAAAAGGGTTAGCCGCATCTCCGCCAAGCACACCTAATTTTGCAGGATATCAGTTTACAGGTTGGGATAAATCGTTTAATAACGTTACCAGTGATTTAACGGTAAATGCCGTTTATAAGAGGCTTGATACCACTTATACAGTAACCGTTGTCAATGGAACGCTATCCACGGGCGGTACATCCGGGCAGTTTAAGTTCGATATGCCGGTAACAGTCGTGGCAAATACAGCACCTTCTGGACAAAAATTCAGTTATTGGAGCCAGGACGGCGTAAAGATAAGCACCGATTCCACTTACAATTACTTTGCCCCGATGAACGCCACTACTCTTGAAGCGGTATTTGTGAGCTCCGCAGTTTCAGCAGTAAATTCACCGTTTATTACATTGTCATCGGACATACAAATGGATTCTGTAAATAAGACAATTATGTTTACAGCCAACAGATCTGTGCCAAGCGGTTATACTTTAGTGGAAAGCGGCGTTCTTTTACTTAAATCAAATACGCCTTTAACTGCTGAACTCACAATAGATACAGCAAATGTTATTCGCGGAAAAATTAAAAATAACTCCACAAATCAATTTTATATTCGCAAGTGCAATGTAACATCCGGTGATACCTGGTACGCAAGAGCATATTTGATTTACAAGGATGCTGATGGCAATGTCATTATTGTTTACAGTAGCAATACAGTATCCCAAACAATGAACTAAAGGAGGTATAAAAATGAAAAAACAATATGAAAAACCAGAAATTGAAATTACAGAATTTGAAATTGAGGATATTACATGCAGTAGTATCGATCCCAGCGGCGGGGACACAGGAGATTATTAAGTTAATTATTGAAAAACAGGCAGGATCTTATGCCTGCCTGTTTTTCATAATGAAATGCAAATAAAATGGAGGGCCAAATATGAAAATGCGTACATTTAGATTAACCATAGAAATGTTTTTATTTTTAGCAATAATCATTACTAATTCTTTTGGATACATCACGGCAGCACAAGAAAACGGCACCTCTATTTTTTCAGACGTAAATGATAAATTTTGGGCAAAACAAGCAATCAATAACTGGAGCAGTAAAGGCGTTATAAATGGAGACGGAGTAAATTTTTACCCCGATAAACAAATTACCCGTGCAGAACTGGCTGCTATATTATATAGGATTTTTGGTTATGAAAAAACAACTGATAATCCATTTTCAGATATCAAAAATAACGATTGGTATTATGATTTTATAAATAAGGCATATACCAGAGGAATAATAAAAGGGGATCTGGATAATAGCGGGAATCTTTTGGCTCGCCCTAACGATCCAGTAACCCGCGCTGAAGCAGCATTAATATTTAAAAGGATCTTTTCTGTAAATGAAAATTCAGGAGACCATACAAGCTTTAAAGACACTAATTTGCCGGAATGGGCAAAGGATGCTATTTTTGGCATGGAGGCTTCAGGGTATATTAACGGAAAAGATGGAGGGTTTTTTGATCCATTTTGCAATCTCAGCCGAGCCGAAACAGTCCAGATTTTAAATAATATTATTAGACTTTATATTAATGAACCAGGAAATTATAGTACAAATTCAGACGGAAATGTTGTGATAAACACCCCTGATGCAGTACTTCAAAATATGAAAATTACAGGTAATCTTTATCTTTCAGAAGGAATTGGTGAAGGATCTGTTAGTCTCGTTAATGTAACAGTTACAGGAAGTACGTTTATACGGGGCGGCGGGGCTGACAGGATAACAATAACAAATAGCAATCTGGGCAATAAAGTCATCGAAAAAGATGGGATCAATTTAAATGATTCAAGTAGTTCAAGCGGTTCTAATAGCTCAGGTGCGTCTACTGGATCCAGCGGCTCTGGCGGCTCGGGAAACACTGATAATTCTGATAACGCAGGCAGCAGCGGCGACATCACAGAATATTAACTCATTTAAATAATCATAGAATTTGTAAGGACATTCGTTAGTGGAGTTTATTTATGAATATATATAAAATTGCCGAATTAACAGTATCTATGAATTTTACAGGTGAAACATTACTCAGACAGGCATTACCGTATAAAACAGATACGTGTAATTCGATTGACATTTCAATAGACGTTAATGATGAAAAGCATAAAATATTAAAAAAAAATTATCCTACCATGACAGCAAACGAATGGGAATATATTCAAACGGGATTTTCTTTTTATAGTTCTTTATTAAACTATAACGGTTTTTGTTTGCATTCATCAGCAGTTGCGCTAAATAACAAAGCGGTTCTATTTTCCGCCCCATGCGGAACCGGGAAGTCAACTCATACAAATCTATGGCAAAAATATTTTGGAACAGACAAAGCTGTCATTATTAATGACGATAAACCCGCAATACGTTTTATTAATGAAACTTTTTATGTGTATGGAACTCCTTGGAGTGGAAAAAGTGATTTGAGTAAAAATATAAGAGTACCGCTGCAAGCTGTAGTATTTTTAGAGCAGGCACAGAAAAATAATATTCGAAGATTAAGTAATAAAAAAGCCGCGCAAATGTTAATCTATCAAAGTATGCGATTTAACAGTAATGACAAAATTGAAAAGTTATTATATTTAATTGATAATTTGATAAAAGATATACCAGTTTATCAAATGGGATGTACTATAAGTTTCGATGCAGTAAAGCTTGCTTATAATACAATAAATAATAAAGGATGGGATAATAATGAAAATTAAAAGCGGATATTTTATGAGAGAAGTTGCAGGGAATTATATCGTAGTGCCTCTAGGGGCAACTGCTCTTGATTTTAATGGATTAATTACGCTTAACGAAACAGGGGCGTTTTTATGGAAGCAGTTAACAGATGAAAAAACTGAGAAAGAATTGCTTGGCGCTATATTAAATGAATATGATACTGATGAAACAACCGCTAGGGCAGATGCTAAAGCTTTTCTTGTAAAATTAAAGGCAGCTGATCTGCTTGAATAAAAGGGCATATTTATCAGACTTTATTCCTGTCATGAGAGATGTTTTAAAAAAAGACGGAGAGGTCATTTTTACGATAACAGGAAACAGCATGGCTCCAATGCTGCGGCATCGTAAAGATAAAGTCTGCATTAAAAGTATTGACGTACATGATCTAAAGAAATATGACATTCCTTTGTTTGTGCGAAAGGATGGTAAATACATTCTTCATCGTATAGTCGGCATAAAAGAAGATGGCTTTGAGGTGATGGGTGATAATCAATTTAATAAAGAATATCCCGTTAATCCTTCACAGGTCATAGGTGTTGTAAATGGGTTTTGGAAAGATGATAAATATATTTCCTGTGACAGTTTTAAATATAAAATGTACAGCAAAGCATGGGTTTTCATATATCCGATCAGATGGTTTTATTTAAGAATAATAAAATAATTAGGAGAAGGGATATGAAGGATAAGCAAACGTTTAAATGGCTGTATCATAATTCCCGAAGCCATATACCATTAATGGTTTTATTAATGGTAGGCAATTCTCTTTTTGCATTATGCGGTGTTCTGTTTGCTCTTGCATGTAGAGGCGTGATTGACAGCACATCAACCGGCAATAAAAGTTATTTGTTCATTCAAAGCTTAAAATTGCTGGTAGTAATTATTATTCAGTTAATACTTCGCGTCTTCTGCCGCTATACAGCGGCAAAAATGCAAGGCAAACTAGAAATGACATACAAAACAAAATTGCTCAGCGTGATTTTACATAAAGACTATTCAAATACAATGAAATTCCACAGTGGGGATTTACTTAATAGATTAACAAGCGATGTAACCGTCGTTAGTGAAGGAATTTCAAATATACTGCCTAATTTTGCGGGACTAATGACAAAACTTATCAGCTCTTTGGTAATACTTTTTATGTTAGATAAAATGTTTACACTGATTTTTATTTTAGGCGGTCTACTTTTATTTTTTACAACAAAATTTTTTAGAAGCAGACTTAAATATTTTCATAAAAATGTTCAAGAGAAAGATGGAATACTGCGTTCCTTTATACAGGAAGTCCTAGAAAATATTATTGTCGTTAAAATATTCGGAGCAGAAAAAGAATTTGAAAATAAAACAATAAGATTCGGAACAGATCATTATAAAGCTAAACTTAAAAAAAATGCCATAGGCATTATGGCAAACACCGGCTTCTCATTTGTTTTCTCAATGGCGTATCTGTTTGCTCTAGTCTGGAGTTCACTTGGAATGATTGTTAAAACGATCAGTTTTGGAACTCTAACAGCTATATTGCAACTGGTTGGACAAGTTCAAACCCCTTTTGCAAATTTATCCGGGATGCTGCCTATGGTTTATAACGTTTTGGCCTCAGCTGAACGCATGATGGAAATTGAAAATTTACCGGAAGAACTGGAAATCAATCAAAATGATATTAATGTTCAGTCCGTTTATAAAAATATGAACAGTATAGAGCTTAAAAATCTATCCTTTGGCTATGGGCAAAAACTTGTTATAAACCATGTTGATTTAAACATAAAAAAAGGAGATTTTATCGTAGTATCAGGTCTTTCTGGCATCGGCAAAAGCACACTATTCAAACTGATGCTCGGGATCCTTAAACCTGATGACGGGATTATCTATATTAAGCTTTCAAACGGCCAAGAACTGTCTATAGACAAACATACACGAAAGCTCTTCGCGTATGTTCCTCAGGGCAATCTTTTATTATCCGGAAGCATCCGTGATAACATCGCTTTTATTAAATCAGACGCCACTGACAAAGAAATTATAGACGCCGCTAAAATTAGCTGTGCCTTTGATTTTATTCAAATGCTTCCAAGCGGCCTTGATACAAAAATTGGAGAAAAAGGACACGGGCTGTCCGAAGGCCAGGTGCAGCGTCTTGCAATTGCAAGAGCGCTTTTAAGTGATGCCCCGATTTTACTCTTAGACGAATCTACATCTGCGCTCGACGAATTAACTGAAGAAAAGTTATTACAAAACCTAAAAAAGATGACCGATAAAACCTGTGTCATTATCAGTCATAAAAAAGCCGCTTTTTCAATTTGCAATAAAGAGATTAGATTTAACAACCAATCAATAGCAATAATAGAAAGGAGCAACAGCAATGTATACTGCTCAGCCAGAAAAAAAATATTTAATTTACCTGCTATCATCAATTATTAATGATTTTGATCCTGACCCTCCACCTGAGGATCTTGATTGGTCAAAGCTTTATGCAATTGCAGAGAAGCACAAAATATCCAACATGATATATTATGGAATTAGCAAGCTTGATAGTTTTTCTATGCCGCCGAATGATATTTTTACAAAATTTTTTATCGATTATAAAAAAGCTGTTGCCAAAGAAGCAGTACAACATGCAGAAGTAGAAAATATTAAAAGAATATTCGAAAAAAATAATATTGATTATATAGTATTAAAAGGATATATATTAAAAAGTCTATACCCTTGCCCCGATATGAGACAAATGGCGGATATTGATATTCTTATTAAAGATAAAGATTTGAAAAAAATAAATAATATAATGATTAAACTTGGTTATATAAAAAAAGATAGTTGCAATTATCATGAAGCATATCAAAAAATACCTTATATGAATATCGAAATACACAAAGCTCTTGTATCTGAAAGCTCACCATATTGTAGCTATGTAAATAATATTTGGGACAAGGCATCGCCAACAAATAATAGTAAAAACGAATATCAACTTCCTCCCGAAGATTTTTTAATATATCTTTTTATTCATTTAACAAAGCATTATACAAATGGCGGAACAGGTATTCGTTCAATAATGGATATTAATATCTACAATAAATATTTTTATCCTAAATTAAATTGGGACTATATTAAAGAGGAACTTAATAATATTAAGCTGACAATATTCGAAAATAATATTTTGGGGCTTTGTAATGTATGGTTCGGAGATGAGCTCTGTAATGAAATTTATGATAAAATGTCGGAGTATATTTTCTCAAGTGGGCAATATGGTGTCTATAACGTTGCATTGCTCTCCAGTTTATGCAATTATACTTACAAGAAAAACTCAATCTTTAAAGCAAAACTGTTGTATGAATTTTATTTATTTTTTCCTCCTTTAAGTGCAATGCGAACGCAATGCCATATCCTTAAGTCATTTCCGTTCTTATTGCCAGTGTTTTGGATATTTAGATTTGTAAGATGCTTTTTATTTAGATTAAAGCATTCTTTAAAAATGGTGAATATATATCATAATGTAACCGATAAGGATGTCGATAAGCTAAAATACTTACATAAAATTGATGGAGCATGGAATTAAAATAGAAAATAAGTAAAATTCAATTTATTAAACTGTCGGTAACAACGAAGCAGATTGTGATCGATGAAGATAGAAGAACCACGAAAACGTATACTATACAATTTACAATTGCAAGTTAATAGTATTATGCAAACAAAGTAAATCATAATAACTAAGAGATACTTTGCATAGCAAAACCCGCAGGCATTACGGTAGTATGAACCGTGACTTGCGGGATTTTTGTTGTTTCGCGCAATCTTATCCTGTAAAATATAAAATTACCTCTTGACTTGGAGCTAGCTCTAAGTATTAGAATAATTTTATACGGAAAGACTACGCTTATGTAAATATTGAAAGAAGTAGGTTAAAATGAAGTCAAAAGTATATTTCACACATGAAATTTCTTCTCAGGGATTGCTCAATATCTACGACGCGCTTGGAGTAAACATCTCGGGGAAAGTTGCTGTAAAAATATCAACTGGTGAGCCGGGCGGACATAATTTTCTCCAGCCGGGGCTGATTAAAGCCCTTGTGGCTAAGCTCGACGGCACTATTACCGAATGCAATACGGCCTACGAAGGAAAGCGATATTCCACAAAAGATCACTGGAAGGCTATCCGTGACCATGGTTTCCTAGACATTGCACCTTGTGACATTATGGACGAATTCGGAGAAATTTCGATTTCCGTAAAAGATGGCACACACCTGAAAGAAAACTTTGTCGGCGAGCACCTGAAAAATTACGACTCTATGCTGATGCTGTCCCACTTCAAGGGGCATATGATGGGCGGCTTTGGCGGTGCGCTGAAAAATATGTCTATCGGCTTCGCATCCTCTCATGGCAAGGCACATATCCACGGAGCAGGTGACCCATCCGCACTTTGGACGGCCGACCATGACTCATTTCTTGAATCAATGGCCGACGCCGACAAATCAGTGATGGACTTTATGGGTCGTGAAAACATCGTTTACATCAATATCGCTAATAAACTTTCTGTTGACTGCGACTGCGATTCCAATCCTCATGATCCGGAAATGGCGGATATCGGCATTTTTGCCTCAACCGATCCTGTTGCACTGGATCAGGCTTGTGTTGACGCTGTATACGCTTCGCCTGATCCCGGCAAAGCCGCGCTTATCGAACGCATGGAATCACGCAACGGCATCCATACTGTGGAGACTGCCGCGGCACTGGGACTCGGATTTAGGGAATATGAAATAATAAGTATAGATTAAGTGTTCGGAAAACTGGGAAATTTTATAAAGCATTTCATCACATCATTTTCTCAATGACTGCCGTTTATCGATTTTTCGCCGCAGTTTGAATGCATTAAGGTGTGTCAATGACGCTTGCAAATAAAGGAGAACTTAATGAACAACGAAAGAAACGAGCTTTTTAAGACGGGCGCCCCGCTGCCCGAAATGTTTTCTAAATATTTTATCGGTCAGGCCTATTTACAGCCTCTCACCGACAAGGGCGGCCCAATTGCCAACGTGACCTTTGAGCCCGGCTGCCGCAACAACTGGCATATCCACCATAAAGGCGGGCAAATATTGCTTTGCACCGAGGGGCGCGGCTGGTATCAGGCGTGGGGGGAAGAGCCGCGGGAATTGCATCCCGGTGACGTGGTCAACATTCCGGCCGAGGTTAAGCACTGGCATGGGGCGGCCAAAGACAGCTGGTTTGCTCATCTTGCAGTGGAGATACCTGCCGAGGGAGCGTCTAACGAATGGCTTGAACCAGTCAATGACGAAGCTTATGGAAAGTTAAAATAATTGGAGGCGACGATGGACAGAACGTATATCATATGCCACATGGTGACATCGCTGGACGGAAAGGTCACCGGCTTGAGGGCAGTGGCATTGTGAATGGCTCCTTTCTGCAGAAGACGCCGATTGATGGGATAAGTATTGTAGTAATGCCAGAAGCCGAGTGCCCGGAAAAGGCAATTTCGCTTTTTCAAACAGGTAAATATCAAACCGAAAATACGATAGCTGCTTCTTTTTGGTTAAAGGAAGTTAAAAAACTTAAAAATAACGGACTATGGCTTAACTGCCAAAAACGTTGAATTCGGGGTGAAATACTATGACAATAACAGAGGTGGCAAGGCAATACGCGTTGACGGCCGACACCTTGCGTTATTACGAGAGAATCGGATTGCTTCCCAGTGTGCGCCGGACGCCCGGCGGGGTCAGGGATTATTCTGAGGAGGACTGCCGCTTGGTAGAATACATCAAATGTATGCGTGATGCTGGGGTTTCAGTAGAAACGCTGATCGAATATGTCAAGTTGTTTCATCAGGGAGCGGAAACTATTCCGGCGCGCAAAAAGCTTCTCCTTGAGCAGCGTGAACAGATTGTGGCACGTATCAACGAGATGAACGAGATTCTGGCAAAACTGGATTGGAAACTTGACGGCTATGAGGAGCGGATGCTCAAATTCGAAGAAGAACATTTAAACGGAAATTGATGCCTTGCAGTATTATAACACTGGATTTGAGCAGGGACATAAGATCGAAAGAAAGTTCTGTACCATGAGGGTTACAGAACTTTTTTGTATTTGTAATACGAAAACTCCCGGCTATGCCGGGAGTTCAGAAAAAGCTTTAGCGATGAGTATAGTAAAAAAACTCCTTTTGATATAATAAAGCTGCGGTCTGCCAACTGCAACAAGACATATCAAAAGGAGGACATTCGACAT
>JAUZPM010000016.1 GCA_030705925.1 Bacillota bacterium | reverse complement strand
GGGGGAGATCGTAGGCTTTGCGAGACAGGCACGTTTCCCACTGCTCGGCTGTGAGTACGTATGTGACTTCGTGGTCTGGTGGAAAGACGGCAGGGTAACAGTAGAGGATACAAAAGGCAAACGGACAGACACATATATCGTCAAGATAAAGCAATTTAAAGAGCTGTTCCCGAGTATTGAATTTGTCGAGCTTTAGAATGCGAGGTGCGCGAGTGACAAAAACAGAATTATCTCAGCTTTATTACTTGAACAGGGAAGTCGAGCAGCAGCAAAACAGGCTAAAGGAACTGCAGACAGCGGCAAATAAATGCACCACTATGATCACAGGCATGCCGAGAGGAAACGGAAAGGACCGTGACTTATTATTAGCAGAAATCGCAGACCTGCAGAACATTGTTGAGCTTAATTTATTAAAAATACAGATCGAGCGCGGGCGTCTTGAAAGATATATAAACGGGATAAACGACAGCAGGCTTAGGCTTATCATGCGCCTGCGGTATATCAACGGCATGAAGTGGTATCAGATAGCGATGGAGATAGGCGGGGGCAATACCGAGGACAGCATCAAGAAGGCGGTATACAGATTTACGAAAAACATATAAGTTGTCCCTTTTGTCCCGAAAATATGTGATAATATATAAACTGTATTAATATGAACCGTCCGAAAGGGCGGTTTTTTAATTGACTGAAAGGCGGTGATGTGATGATGCTGACTGCGAAGCAGCAGCGTTTTGTAGAAGAATATCTGATAGATCTGAATGCTACGCAGGCCGCTATCCGTGCCGGTTATTCACCTAAAACCGCAAACGAGCAGGGAGCGCAGAACTTAGCGAAAGTTAGTGTATCAGACGCTATCCAAAAGGCACTCAGCGAAAGAAGCAGGCGCACAGGCATAAACCAGGAGAGAGTTATCGAAGAGCTTGCGAAGATTGCTTTTCTAAACCCTGCCGATGTGATCGATATGAATGAAGCCACTATCCGGGGGGACGCAAACCGTGAGGATACAGCTTGTCTCGCTTCCGTAAAAGTCAAGGTTATACCCTCTGAAGACGGTAACATCACAGAACGTGAGGTAAAGACCTATGACAAGATCAAGGCGCTTGAACTGCTTGGGCGGCATCTGGGGATGTTCAGCGACAAACTGAAGCTGGAAGGTCCCGTTCCTGTTGTTATATCCGGGGCGGATGACCTTGAAGATTAAAGTCAAGCTGCCTGAAATAGTCGGCAAGGGTTATGGCACCTATTGGCGCTTTAAAGGAAGATACAGGGTATGCAAGGGCAGCCGTGCCTCAAAGAAGTCTAAAACCACTGCTCTATGGTATATCACCAATATGATGAGATACCCGGAGGCAAACACTCTGGTCGTCAGAAAGGTTTTTAGAACGCTCAAGGACAGCTGTTTTACAGAGCTTAAATGGGCTATAAACCGCCTCGGCGTCGCCGCATGGTGGGAGGTCAAAGAGAGTCCGCTTGAAATGACATATAAGCCTACAGGTCAGAAGATCTATTTCAGGGGGCTAGACGATCCGCTCAAAGTCACTTCTATAACGGTTGAAGTCGGATATCTGTGCTGGATGTGGCTTGAAGAGGCATATGAGGTAATGAACGAGACTGATTTTGATTTACTTGATGAGTCCATCCGTGGCGCTATCCCGCGAGAAACAGGCTTGTTCAAACAGATCACACTCACTTTCAACCCATGGAATGAAAAACACTGGATCAAAAAGCGGTTCTTCGATGCCTCCCCTGATCCTGATATCCTTGCCGTGACATCGAATTACATGTGTAATGAATGGTTAGATGCGGCGGATAAAAAGGTGTTTGAGGCAATGAAAAGGAATAATCCAAGACGGTATAAGGTGGCAGGGCTTGGGGACTGGGGCATTGTTGAAGGGCTTATATATGAGAACTGGGAAGAAAAAGAGTTCAACTATAAGACCGATGAATTTAAGAAGATGTATCCGAACATCAAAAGCGCGTTCGGCCTCGACTTTGGGTACACGCAAGATCCGTCAGCCTTATTCTGCGGTCTTGTTGACACTGATACAAAAGAGATATTTGTATTTGATGAGATGTACGAAAAGGCGCTCACGAACAAGATGATATATCAAAAGATCCTTCTCATGGGCTATGTAAAAGAAAAGATCCGTGCGGATTCTGCTGAGCCGAAAAGCATAGACGAGCTGAGGGATCTTGGTCTGTACAATATCAGATCCGCCCGTAAGGGCAAAGACAGCATAAACAACGGCATTCAGTACATACAGGACTATAAAATATACATTCATCCAAAGTGTGTAAATTTCATTACAGAGATAAGCAATTACACATGGGATGTTGATAAAACAGGGAAAAAGATCAACAAGCCTGTAGATGATTTCAACCACCTGCTTGACGCGTTCAGGTATGCGATGGAAGACTTCAGACTGGGTGATACATTTAGTTTTGATTAAAGGGAGGTGACACGAGTGTTTGATTTTTTAGGCGGCTTGCCAGAGGCTTTTAAAGGGATAATCGCAAGGGGAGCGGCATCCGGCATGACTGAGAAGCAGTTTTTTGAGCTGGAGATAGCAAAATGGAAACGCTCGCCTCATAGAAAAGAAATGATAACCGGCGAGAGGTATTACATCGGCGAACATGACATCATGCATCGTAAGCGCACGGTGATCGGGAAAGACGGTCTGCCTCAGGAGGTAGATAACCTCCCGAACAACAAGATAGTCGATAATCAGTACGCAAAGATAGTGGATCAGAAAGTCAATTACCTATTAGGCAAACCGCTGACATTCAATTCCGATGATGACGGTTATGCAGATGCTTTGAAAGAGATCTTCAGCAAGCGGTTTCAGAGGACTTTAAAGAATCTAGGTGAGGATGCGCTGAACGGCGGTATAGCATGGCTTCATCCTTATTACGATGAAAACGGTGAATTGTCTTTTAAAAAATTCGATCCGTATGAGATCCTCCCTTTTTGGAAAGACGCCGAGCATACGATCCTTGACTGCGCCGTGCGGCTGTATGAAGTGCAGGCATACGAAGGGATAAGAGAGAAGATCATCGAAAAGGTGGAGATCTATAAAAAGGATGGCATCGAGCGGTATATCTTAAGCAATAACACTCTTATTCCTGACATTGAGAAGCCCAGCAGCACACACATGGTCGTTGTGGACGGTGACGGTAATGAAACCGGGCATAACTGGGCTAAGATCCCGCTTATAGCCTTCAAATACAACAACAAGGAAACGCCGCTCATAAAGCGTGTGAAGTCTTTGCAGGACGGCATAAATACCATACTGTCAGACTTTGAAAACAACATGCAGGAGGATGCAAGGAATACTATTTTAGTGCTTAAAAACTATGACGGTACGAACCTTGCAGAGTTCAGACATAACTTAGCGACGTATGGCGTTGTAAAGGTCAAGACAGTGGACGGAGCTGACGGCGCAGTCGAAACGCTGACTCTTGATGTGAACGCCGATAATTACAAAGCTATCCTTGAGCTTTTCAAAAAGGCGCTCATAGAAAACGCCAGAGGGTATGACGCAAAGGATGACCGATTGAGCGGCAACCCGAATCAGATGAATATTCAGTCTATGTATTCTGATATAGACCTTGACGCAAACTGCATGGAAACTGAATTTCAAGCGGCATTTGAGGAACTGCTTTGGTTTATTAATGTGCATCTCGCCAACACCGGCAGAGGAAATTTTGAGAGCCAAGATGCAGAAGTCATATTCAACAGGGATATCCTTATCAATGAATCCGAAACTATAGACAACTGCGCAAAGTCTGTCGGCATACTCTCTGAAGAGACGATCGTTTCACAGCATCCGTGGACAACAGACGTCGATAAGGAGCTTGAAAGACTGAAAAAGGAAAAACAAGAGTCGATAGATGAATACCAGGGCGCTTTCGGGGCTGTAAAACCTTCAGGCGGTGATGGCGATGGCAATGAAAGCGCGTAATTACTGGCAGAAGCGTTTTGAAATGCTTGAAGAAGCTCAGCTCAAGACTGGACAGGCCTATTATTCAGAAGCGGAAAAACAGTTCACGAGGGCGGCGGCAAACGTTGAAAAGGAGATTTCAAACTGGTATAGAAGATTTGCCGAAAACAATGAAATTAGTCTCTTAGAAGCAAAGCGGCTTTTAAACAGCAGTCAGCTTAAGGAACTAAAGTGGGACATAGAGGAATACATAAAATACGGAAAAGAGAATGCCCTAGATCAGCGCTGGATGAAGGAACTTGAAAATGCCTCGGCAAAGGCGCATATAACAAGACTTGAAGCGCTGAAACTGCAGATACAGCAGCAGGCAGAGGTGTTATTCGGAAATCAGGTCGACGGCATAGACGAGCTGGCAAGGAAGATCTATTCAGACGGCTATTACCATACCGCCTATGAGATACAGAGAGGCTTCAACGTCGGATGGGATCTTCAGCCGTTAAATGAAAAGCAAGTTTCCGCAGTGGTTTCTAAGCCATGGACGGCAGACAATAAGACGTTCAAAGACAGGTGCTGGACGAATAAGCAGCAGCTTGTCAATACAGTTCACACGGAGCTCACCCAGGCGATCATAAGAGGCGATGCACCGACAAAGGCAATAAACAGGATCTCAAATCAGTTTACAGTAAGTAAGAATAAGGCGGGAAGGCTGATCATGACAGAGTCAGCCTTTTTTGCTTCAAAGTCACAGCAAGACTGCTTTAATGATCTTGACGTTGAAAAGTATCAGCTGGTCGCAACACTGGATCTGCGTACAAGCGAGATCTGTGAGGATCTCGATGGGCAGGTCTTTGCAATGAAAGACTATGAGATCGGGCTTACTGCTCCACCTTTTCACCCTTGGTGCAGGACCGTCACAGTTCCTTATTTTGAGGACGACTACGGTGAAAGAGCCGCAAGGGACAGTGAAGGCAAGACATACGATGTCCCGTCTGATATGACCTATAAGGACTGGAAAAAATCTTTTGCAAGTAAAGTTGACGAAAGAGAAAAACTGGATATAATAGAATCATATAGAACTAACAATATCCATATCATCGAAAACGGCGATATTTCTGTAAAGACTCTGTCTGACATCAAAAAAGCAAGTGACACTGTCACCAAAGATTTTCCGGGTTTGAATGGTTTTGTTTCGGATATATCATTCGGAGACTTGAACGGTGCGGTTGCTGAGAACCGCTTTAGTATCGATAGAACTGGTAAAGTCACTGATTCTGTCGTGCTTGATTCCGGGTGTTTTTCAGATACTAAAGGGACTATGCAGGTGCTTCATGACCATTATACAGAGGGTATCAGCTATCAAACTGAAAACATTGGAAGCCTTGTTGCTCATGAGTTGGGGCATGCGGCACATCAGCTGCTTGCATTGAACAGAGCCGGATATGTTAATGGGAAAAATTTATCATCTATACAAGTTTCGATTTTTCAGTCGGAACGTAAAAAAATATCACAGGAAATCTACTTGCAAGCTTTTACAGATGAAAGCTTTGAGGAGATTTTTCATAAAATATATAATGAACTTGGTCAACGGGCAAGTGAAAGCGGCGAAGAATTAATTGCGCAAAGCTTCGGAAATTATTATTTTGGAAAACATAAATCAAAAGTCGCTAAATCAATTGTTAAATTTTTTATGAAAGGATTTAGTTAGATGTATCGAATAAAGCCATTGTTTGAATATGCAGCGGGTTATTATATGATACTTCCGGACGATACAATTTACTTTAAACCTGACACGCCCGAAGACATCAAAGAACGTTTTACGAAAGACTGGGCAGAACATTTAAAAGAAGTAGAGGAACGCCATAAGAATGGAGACTATTCTGAATGATAATATTCAGTTGATACAGTCTTATAATTTTTGATAAAAACACTTGTGAAAGCAGGTGTTTTTTTATTATGCAAAGAAAGGAGTGGAAGCAATGGCGATACAAACGGTAAAAGCGACTGTAAACGGCACTGAGTATAGCCTCACATATAACTCGACATCAGGAAAGTGGGAAGCGACACTGACAGCGCCCAGCACATCTTCATTCACCAAAAGCGGCGGATATTACGGTGTTCAGGTGGCAGTGACAGATAATGCCGGAAATACGACAACGGTGAATCAGTCTGACGCTACGCTTGGAACAAGTTTAAGACTGACCGTAAAGGAAAAGGTCAAACCGACGATCACGATCGTGAACCCGGGCGCAGGGTCATATATCACAAACAATAAGCCGAGCATTTCGATCCAGCTGAGGGATAACGACAGCGGCATCAGCATTTCCACACTGTCCATCAAGATAGACAGCGGGTCAGCGGTTACGAACACATCTACAGGCGTTACATGCACAGCTGTCACAGGCGGGTATGATGTCACATACATACCTCAGACGGCTTTAGCGGACGGTCAGCACACTATCACTGTGAACATAAGCGACAATGACGGAAATGCGGCGGACGCAACGACAAGGACATTCAACGTTGATACACTGCCGCCTTCGCTTAATGTAAGCACACCCGCAGACGGACTTGTAACAAACAATCCGGCAGGCACAGTCAGCGGCACAACGAATGATGAACTCTCAAGCCCGGTCACTGTGACAATCAAGCTCAATAGCGTAGATCAGGGAACTGTAACGGTTTCAAGCGGCGCATTCAGCAAAGCGGTCACATACGCCGAAGGCACAAACACGATCGTCATCACAGCAAAGGACGCTCTCGGTCAGGCAACGACAATCACACGGACAGTCACCCTCGATACGACTCCGCCGAGTATTACCGCAATCGAGCTTGTACCTAACCCGGTTGACGCAGGCGCAACCTATGTCATCAAGGTTACGGTGACGGGATAGTATGGTCACTTCTATCATAGGCAGGGCGGACAGCTTTGACCTAGTATTCAGCTTAAGTTCAGCGGGGCAGTGGGAAGCCATTGTTCCCGCTGATCTTTCTGATGGCACATATGCCGTTGAAGTCTGGGCGGAGGATGAAAGCGGCAATACAGCGTACAGCACAGCGATCTTATATATGTTTGACGGCTGTGTATCAAAACTTGAGATCATAGAGGACAAATTCAAAACCCTTATACTAAGCGACAAAGTCAGGGCAGTGTTGAGAGCATCTAAATATGAGGCGGCTATGCATAATGAACGGTACTCTGCGCGTTGCTTTGAAAGGATGGTGGTGGAGCGGTGAATGCGGAGTTTATTTTAGGCGAAAGCAAGTACATAGATTTTGCTGTGAGCAGTAAAACAATAGACCAGTTTGTGATAGTGTCCGCAGGGTATGAGCTGAAAGACGATAACGGGGAAGTGATTACAAGCGGTCAGTGCGATATCGACGGGCATACTGTTTCAGCACTGATCACGCCGTCATCCAGAGGGCGGTTCATACTTGAGATAAATTATTCGATACCGCCGGAACAGCGGAAAGCGCGGGTGCTTGTTAATGTCATATAGTACAGCCCCGGTGATAACGATGGCAGAGCTTACACCAAACCCGGTCATTGCCGGAGCGTCATATATAATCAGGATCTCTATAGAGGAATGCACATACGGAAGGCTATCTGAGTATACTCATTCGCAGCTTACGGCGTTTACACATGGCGAACTTGGAAGCGCAAGACTTGACTGAAACCGCCTTTTTGGTATTGAAGGCGTAAACGAACAAGACAAATAGAACTGGACTGAACCAGGTAAAAAATGAATTTGAAAGGACTAGCATATATGAAAAAAGAGGATTTTATTAGTTTAGGGCTTGATGAGGCGGCAGCTCAGAAATGCGCGGACGCTTCAGCGGAAGAACTGAAAGGGTTTATACCTAAAACAAGGTTTGATGAGGTGAATGACGCTAAAAAACAGCTAGAAAAAGATGTTGCGGCAAGAGACACACAGCTTGAAACCTTGAAAACCTCCACAGGTGATGTGGAAACCCTGAAAAAACAGATAACAGATCTTCAGGCTCAAAACGCGACAGACAAGGCAACCTATGAAGCAGAGGTAAATCAGATGAAAGTAGACAGTATAGTCGAAAGATCTTTGATTGCGGCAAAGGCTAAAAGCACTGTTGCCGCAAAAGCGCTTCTCGCTGACTTCTTAGGGAACGCGGAGTTTGACGGAGATAGTATCAAAGGCTTGGATGAGGCAGTAAAAAAGCTGACCCAGTCGGATGACACCAAGTTCTTATTTGACACTGACACTAAAGGAAAACCTAATTTCAAAGGCATACTTCCGGGTGAAAAGAAAGACGGACAGCCTGGAAGCGCAAGACCGGCGACCCTTGCGGACGCGGTCAAATCACATTTTGAATCTAACGAGTAAAAGAAAGGCGGAATTATAAATGGCAGTTACACTAGCAGAAGCAAAAAAGGATGTTCAGGATGATCTTCAGCTTGGAGTCATCGATGAATTCTCAAAAAGCAATTTCCTATTCAACAGTTTGACGTTCGACGACTGCGTATCTCCCACGGGCGGAGGCGCTACACTTACATACGGCTATACAAGGCTCATCACACAGCCGACAGCGGAGTTTCGTGCGGTGAACACAGAGTATGCTTCGCAGGAAGTCACAAAACAGCGTTATACAGCGGATCTGAAGATCTTCGGCGGCGCTTTCCAGATAGACCGTGTCATCAGCAACATGGGAGGTATCGTATCAGAAACAACGCTTCAGATGCAGCAGAAGATCAAAGCCGCTTCTGCGCTCTTCAACGATACCGTCATTAACGGTGATTCAGCTGTCGATGAAAAGGCTTTCGACGGACTTGAGAAGGCTGTAACAGGATCATCAACAGAAATGATACCGGGAGCGGCAATCGACCTCTCAACTTCAGCATTGGTAGACGTGAACTACAAGGCTTTCCTTGATGTGCTGGATGAATTCCTGATGGGTCTTGACGGCACACCTTCATTCATCGGCGGCAACGTTAAGCTTATCGCAAAGATCCGCGCATGCGCTAGACGTGCAGGTATGTATCAGGTGACAAAGAACGATTTCGGTCAGCAGATAGAATCTTACGGCTCTATCCCGCTTGTAGACTTCGGGGCAAAGCCGGGAACAAACAGCCCTGTCGTGTCTGTTGACGGTACATCGGGAGAAACATCACTGTTTGCGGCAAGACTTGGTCTTGACGGCTTCCATGCGGTTTCAATGGCTGGCGTCGCCCCTGTTCAGTCATGGCTTCCTGATTTCAAAACTGCAGGAGCTGTAAAGACCGGCGAGGTCGAAATGGTTGCGGCAGTCGTTTTGAAGGCAACAAAAGCGGCCGGTATCCTCCGCAAAATTAAAGTACAGTAAGGTGGGGTCATAGTGGCACAGATATTTGCGCCTAATAAGCAGTATTCCGGCGTTTCTGCCGGGGTGACATTTAAAAACGGGATCGGGGCAACATCCGATCCCTATTTAATAGGCTGGTTCAAAGAGCATGGCTATGAAGCTCAAGAGCCAAAGCAGGAGCCAAAGAAAAAGGCTAAGGCTCAGGAAGACGAACAGGGCAAAGATGAAGACAGCAAAGATCAAGACAGCAAAGATGAAAATAGCGAAGAGGACAGCGGCTCTGCGGAAGAAAAATCTGAATAATGGATGTGATCTCACATGATGGACGATGTGAAAGAAATGCTTGCGGCGCTCGGTTATACCTTCATCCCTTCTGACGAGTGGATTCTAGGCGTTATAATCAAGAAAACAGAGGATCAGATAAAAAGCGAATGCGGCGTGTATGACGCGGCTGTTCCGGGCTTGATAATTCCGGAGGCTCTGCATGAGACAGCTGCCCAAATGTCTGCGGCTGAATTTCTAATGTTTAAAAAGTCCACAGGTCAGCTTACCGGCTTTGACTTTGACGCCGCTGTAAAGCAGATTTCAGAGGGGGACACAAGCGTGACGTTTTCTGAGACTACACCTGAAAAACGTATGGACGATCTGATTTCATATCTGATCGATAAGGGAAATAACAAGCTAGCGTCTTACAGGTGCGTGAAATGGTGAACAGTTTAAAAGCCCTATGGAATGGGGTGTCCAATATAACCGTCCAGACGGAGGTCACTGACCCTGTTACAAAGCGGACAAGCTTTGAGCCTGTCGAACTTGTGACAGATGAGCCCTGCCGCTTATCCTTTAAAAACATAGCGAATGCGGTGGAAACAGCCACAGGAAACAAGGTTTCACAGGTGGTGAAATTGTTCCTTTCCCCTGAGATAAACGTTCCGGCAGGCGCTAAAATAACGGTCACGCAAAACGGGAGGACGACTGCTTATAAGAACAGCGGCGAGCCTGCGGTGTATTCGAGCCATCAGGAGATCATACTGGAACTTTTCAAGGGGTGGACGTGATGGCAAGCTGGGGAAACTGTGATTTTAAACAATTACAAAACCTTCAAAAGCAAATGGAGCGGCTGCAAAAGCAAGATCTTGAAAGCTTCTGTGAGAGCTGCGCTAAGGAGCTTGCCGCAAGGCTTCTCGCTAAAGTGATACGAAGAACGCCTGTAGGTCAGTACCCAGCGTCGGAGGGCAGAAAAGGCGGAACGCTGAGGCGTGGCTGGACGGCTAAAAGTGAATCAGACGCCTCAGGGGGCGGAAGCTCCAACGCTAAGACATACGCCGATTCGCTTAAAGTAACAAAGTCAGGCGATATGTATGAGGTTGAGATCATAAACCCTGTTTCATACGCTTCATATGTCGAGTATGGACACAGGACACGAGATCATAAAGGCTGGGTGGAGGGAAGATTCATGCTGACGATTTCAGAAAATGAGCTTGAGACGACTGCCCCAAAGGTGCTTGAAAGCAAGCTCATGAAATACCTAGGGGGATGCATAGATGGTAAACGGGATCATTGACGGGATATCCGTAAAGCTGAATGGCACATTTGGAGACGGATATAAGATATACAGCGATACAGTGGAGCAGGGTTTTAGCGAGCCTTGCTTTTTCATTTTGGCTTTAGATCCGTCACAGACTCCGCTTTTGGGAAACCGCTATCTAAGACAGCATCCGTTTGACGTGCATTACTTTCCCGCAAAGCCGGATAACTCAGAGCTTCATTCTATAGGCTCAGCGTTATTTTGCACACTGGAATTCATAACACTGTCTGACGGAAGCCTCGCGCGCGGGACAGACATGAAATATGAGATAGTGGATAATGTCCTGCATTTTTTTGTGAGCTTCGATCTTATAGTAAAGAAAATTGCTGAAGCGGAAGATCCGATGGGCGAATTAAAAACGGATATGAATGTGAAAGGGTGATAAGGTTGGCAAATAAAACGGGAGAAGGCGATATAAAAGAAGTCTTCACCAAAGAGCAGATCCTTTCATCAAAGAGGTATGAAAACAGACGGGATATTTTAAGCGCCCTTCTTGAAGACAGACCGTACAGCTTTGATGAAGCGGATGAAACGATAGATAGATTTTTGAAAGGTAAGGTGAAATAATATGGCGCTTGGCGGCGGAACATTCACAGTACAGAACAAAGCGCTTCCCGGTTCCTATATCAATTTTGTAAGCATTGCGAGAGCGGCCTCTGTGCTTTCGGAGAGAGGTATTGCCGCAATGCCCTTGGAACTCGACTGGGGCGCTGAGGGCATTGTTTTTGAAATGGACAGTGAAAACTTTCAGGCCGACTCAATGAAAGTCTTCGGGTATCCATATGGCAGCGACAAAATGAAGGGGCTTCGTGATCTTTTCAAGAATATCCGCAAAGGGTATTTTTACAGGCTTAATTCCGGCGTAAAGGCAGTTTGCGCATACGCGACAGCTAAATACTCAGGCATACGGGGCAATGACCTTAAGATCGTGATACAGACAAACGTCGACGACAGCTCAAAATTTGATGTATCGACATTCTTCGGAACCTTAAAGGTCGATACACAGGCGGTCAGCACGGCAACCGAGCTTAAGGGCAACGATTATGTCGATTTCAACGCATCGGCAACGCTCACGCTCACAGCGGGAACTCCGCTGACGGGCGGTACAAATGGAAGCGTGCCGGACGGTGCGGCATACCAGGCATTTTTAGATAAGATCGAGTCTTATTCATTCAATGCGCTGGGCTGTACATCCGTAAGCTCTGATATAACAGCGCTCTTCACCGCGTTTACTAAGCGTATGCGTGATGAACTTGGCGTTAAATTTCAGACAGTGCTGTACCGAACGGCATCGGCAGATCATGAGGGCGTTATCTCCGTTGAGAATAAAGCAACTGACACGGGCGCGGCGGAGTCTTCGCTTGTTTACTGGGTGACCGGCGCTGAAGCCGGGTGCGCCGTAAATAAGAGCAACACAAACAAGGCGTATGACGGCGAATATACCGTTGACGTCGACTATACACAAAACGCATTTGAAAGCGGGCTTAAGTCTGGCAAATTCATGTTTCACAGGGTCGGTGATGATGTGCGTGTGCTTGAGGATATCAACACATTCACATCCGTTACTGCTGAGAAATCAGAGGATTTCGGCAATAACCAGACTGTCAGAGTGCTCGATCAGATCGCGAACGATATAGCGGTACTCTTCAACACAAAGTATCTTGGCAATGTTCCGAATGACGCTTCCGGGAGGATCTCTTTATGGAACGACATTGTAAAGCATCACCAGGATCTGCAGAACATGAGAGCGATCGAGGATTTTAGCGCTGAAGACGTGACGGTAACGGCGGGAGACAGCAGAAAGGCTGTTGTGGTAAACGACGTTGTAACGCCTGTCAATGCAATGGCTCAGCTTTATATGACCGTTGTGGTAGAGTAAGGAAGGAGGAATCAGGATGACAAATACAATGAACGGCAGGGACGCGGTTTCAGCGTCTCTGGCGGAATGCTTTGTGACAATTGAGGGCAACAGATACAATCTGATGCAGGCTATCAATCTTGAGGCAAAGTTTGAAAAGAACAAAAGCGAAGTTCCTATCCTCGGCAGAACGGGGAAGGGGAACAAGGCTACAAGCTGGAAAGGCACAGGCTCAGCGACATTCCACTACAACACCAGCATTTTTAGAGAGCTTCTCTATAGGTATAAGAACACTGGCGAGGATGTTTATTTCGATATCCAGATAACGAATGAAGACCCGACGTCCAGCGTCGGCAGGCAGACGATCATACTGAAAGACTGCAATGTTGACGGCGGCATACTTGCTAAGTTTGACGCAGATGCCGAGTATCTTGATGAGGATATGGATTTCACATTTGAAGATTTTGAAATGCCTGAACAGTTTTCAATGCTGTCAGGAATGTAATGGGAGGATAACAGATGAGTGAACTAAGCGCATTTTTGGCACAGAATGCTGTGAAGGTAGATCATATAAAATACGTGGCGTCAAAACGATTCCTCGGAAGTGACGGTCAGCCTATCCCCTGGGAGATCGCATGCATAACCTCAACAGAGGATGAAGCACTGCGAAAAGCCTGCACTAAGCGTGTGCAGGTACCGGGTAAGAGGAACCAGTTCACACAGGAAACGGACTTCAACTTATATCTTGGAAGGCTTGCCGCAAAGTGTACGGTTTTTCCGAACCTTGACGACGCGGAGCTTCAGAATTCATATAGCGCGATGGGGGCGGACGCACTTCTTAAAACCATGCTGACGCCGGGCGAATATGCGGATTATCTTTCAAAGATCCAAGAAGTGAACGGCTTTGACGTGACACTGGAAGATGCGGTGGAAGAAGCAAAAAACTGATCGAGGAAGGCGATTTTGAAGCGAATATCGCTTATTATTGCCTTCATAAACTCCACATGCTTCCCTCACAGTTCGTAAATCTCGACAAGCAGGAAAAGGCGTTTGTAATAGCCGCCGTCCAGCTGAAGATAGAAGCGGAGCAGAAGGAAGCTAAAAAAATAAAGGCAAAGAAAAGCAGATAATGGGATGGCAAACGCCGTCCCGTTATTTCGTAAAGGCAGGTGGAAAGATGGGAACGATCAGGACATCCATTCAGATCATGGACGGAATGACCCCGGCTTTCAGAAGCATGACAAAAGCTATCGACATTACTTTGAACAGCTTTGAAGCCGTTCAGAAGGCTTCGCATAATGCCGTTGATACCAGCAGTATCAAGGCGGCAAGAGAAGAGATGTCAAAGGCGGAAGCGTCATTTGGCAAGATCGAGCAGGAGATACGCTCGGCGAACGGCTCAGAACAGCAGTTCAACAGATCCATGGAGAGCGGCGGAGGCATAGCCCAGGGGTTGAAATCAAAAATAATGGGGATCGCCGCTTCTCTGGGTGCGGCTTTTGGCGCTAAACAGGTGTTTGACCTTTCGGATCAGATGACGCTTACAACGGCGAGACTGGGGCTGATGAAGGACAAACTGCAGTCTACGGCAGATCTGCAGAAGGAAATATTTAATTCTGCTCAGCGGTCAAGGGCATCATATATCGATACGGCAAACGCTGTCTCTAAACTTGGGATATTGTCACGGGACGCATTCAAAAACTCAAAAGAAATGGTCCTTTTCACGGAACTTATGAACAAGAACTTTAAAATAGGCGGCGCAAGCGTGGAAGAACAGACTGCCGGAATGTATCAGCTGACACAGGCTATGGCGTCGGGAAAGCTTCAGGGCGACGAGTTCCGCTCTATCATGGAGAATGCTCCGCTGCTGGCGCAATCCATAGCCGATTATTTAAAGAAGCCTATGGGCGAAATGAAACAGTTGTCAGCTGACGGCAAGATCACATCTGACATTATAAAGAATGCCATGTTCGCGGCGGCTGATCAGACGAATGCTCGCTTTGCGGAGCTGCCTAAAACTATCGGGGACATCTGGACTGATATAAAAAACAGGGCAATCATAGCTTTTCAGCCTATTTTGCAGAAGATAAGCACTATCGCAAACAGCCCGAAGTTTCAGACGTTCGTCAATGATTTCGTGGGCAGTCTCGTAATAATCGCCGCAGTGGCGCTATGGGTATTCAATATAATGACCTCGATGGCAAACGGGATAGCCGATAACTGGGGCTCGATAGTGCCTGTACTCTGGGGCATCGTTTTTGCCATGGCGGCATATAAAACGATTGCACTTATAACAAACGGAGTGATTGCCTATCAGGCATTTGTGGAGAAGGTTAGCGCTGCGGCAAAGGCGTTCAAAACCGGCATGATTGACAAAGACACGAAAGCCACATGGGCAAATGTCATTGCGCAAGATGGACTTAACGCCGCTTTGTTAGCCTGCCCGATAACATGGATCATCCTTGCTATAATCGCACTTATAGTGATATTTTACGCGGCTGTGGCGGCGGTGAACCATTTTACAGGGAAAAGCTTGAGCGCAACCGGGCTCATCTGCGGGGCTTTCCTTTATGCGGCCGCCTTTATCGGCAACTTGGTCATAGGAGTAATCAACGAAATCCTCCAATGTCTCTATACACGTTTTGTAGAGCCTTTCATTGGTATCATTGAATGGATTTTGAATGTCACTAACGGCGGTTTTGACAGTTTGAAAGACGCGGCTATAAATCTGATCGGTCAGCTCATTTCATGGGTCTTATCTTTTGGAAAAATAGCTACAAAAGTCATTGACTCTATTACGGGAAAGGATTTGACCGCAAAGATTGAATCTTTACAGAGCAGTGTTCTTAGCTGGGGCAAAAATGACAAGGCTATAACGCTGGAGAGGAAAGCGCCTCAGATCAACTATCATTTTGATTACGGCAAAGCGTGGGACACTGGATATAACTTTGGCAAAAACCTTGATGGCAAACTTTCTTTTAAGAATATCCTTAAAAATTCAAAAGACGCTCTTGGCGGCCTTGATGGATATGATGGTCTTGGTGATCTGGGAAACGGGCTCGGAGGCATTGACGACACCCTTGACAACATCAAAAACAACGGTGCATCTACTGCGGAGAACACGGCTTCCATGAAAGACAATATGCAGACGTCTGAGGAAGATCTGAAGTATCTGCGTGATATTGCGGAGCAGGAAGCAGTGAACAGGTTTACGACGGCTGAAATCAAGGTGGATATGGTAAACAACAATAATGTAAGCTCCGGCATGGATCTTGACGGCATAGTTTCATATCTGGAAGATAAGGTATATGAGACAATGTCGGCGGCAGCGGAAGGGGCGAGCGCTTAATGTACACTATATTCTTGGACGGGGTGGCATTGCCTGTCGCCCCTTCTAAAATATCTATGAAGATAAAAAACCAGAACAAAACCATAAATCTTATCAATGACGGCGAGATCAATATACTGAAATCTGCGGGGCTTACCGAAGTCAGTTTTGAAGCGATCCTTCCACAGGTCAAATACCCGTTTGCCGTTTATCCTGACGGATTCAAGGAAGCGGACTTTTACCTTGATAAGCTGGAACAGCTAAAGGACAGCAGGTCGCCGTTCCAGTTTGTTTGCTCAAGGGTCACACAGGGCGGAAAGCTTCTATTTGACACCAACATCACCGTGTCACTGGAATCGTATGACGTTACAGATGATGCCGGAGAGGGTTTGGACATAACCGTTTCCATAGAGCTAAAGCAGTATAGGGAATACACGACTAAGACCGTTCAGCTTAACGACAATAAGACGGCAGCGACAGTCGAAACGGCAAGAGACACAGCGACAGCGCCCAAAATGAGCACATACACTGTGAAAAAAGGGGATCTTCTTTGGAATATCGCTAAGAAATATCTTGGAAACGGCGCACGATACACCGAAATATACGCTCTGAACAAAGACAAGATCAAAGATCCAAGCCTGATCTATCCGGGTCAGGTGCTTACCATGCCGTCATAGAAAGGGGATGATCACTATCAAATATGCCGAGCTACTTATACAAAACGGGGATAACATATTCGCCCCTATCGTTGAAGACGGCGTCACTTGGGATACATCCCGCAGCGGTGAACCCGGAAAGCTGACCTTTTCGGTTTTGAAAGACAGTATACTGGATTTCACTGAGGGGGACGCTGTAAGGCTTAGATACGGCGGCGATAATATATTCTACGGCTTTGTGTTTCAGAAAAAGCGGGATAAAGACGGCGTCATCGAGGTTACGGCTTACGATCAGCTCAGATACCTTAAGAACAAAGATACTTATGTATATTCGAACAAGACGGCGGGTGAGGTGATCCAAATGATCGCCGACGACTTCCGGCTTAAGACCGGGGAACTTGAGGACACGGGTTACAAGATCCCGTCAAGGGTGGAAGACAATAAAACGCTATTCGACATCATTCAGACTGCGCTTGATGAGACCTTGCGGAACACAAAGAGGCTGTTTGTCATGTATGATGATTTTGGCAAGCTGACTCTTAAAAATATCGAGAGCATGAAGCTGAATCTGCTGATCGACGAGGCGGCAGGCGAAAATTTCAGCTACACTTCCAGCATCGACGGCGAAACGTACAACAAGATCAAGCTGGCTTATGACAACGATAAGACAGGAAAGCGTGAGATATACATAGCGCAGGACTCTGAAAACATGAACAGGTGGGGTGTGCTTCAGTATTTTGATACGATCAAGGAAGAAATAAACGGCAAGGCGAAGGCGGACGCACTGCTTCAGCTTTACAATCAGAAGACACGTAACCTTACTATCAGCAACGTACTGGGCGATACCAGCGTTAGAGCGGGAAGCTCCGTTATTGTGAAGATGGATGTCGGCGACCTGACCGTTGCGAATTTTATGATCGTTGAAAAGGCGAAGCACACATTCAGCGAGAATGAGCATTTGATGGATCTTACCTTGCGGGGCGGTGATTTCATTGCCTAATATGGTTCAGCTAATTAAAAAAGCCGCAGTTGAAGCAGTCGACAATTCCATGCCTGCAGGGGTGTTTTTTGGCGAGGTTACAAGCACAGCGCCTTTGAAAATCAATGTCGAGCAGAAAATGACTCTGACAGAGAACAACCTTGTTCTGACAAGCATGGTGAGCGATTTTGATGTGAAAATGACTGTGAACCAGATCGAGGAAGCATACAGCGTCCGTTTGGGGCTGTCTGTTGGCGAAAAAGTTATCCTTATAAGATCTCAGGGCGGGCAGAAATTCATTGTGTTGGACAGGGTGAGGTGATGACATGATCCCGGCAGTAAACGACGATTTAACAAAAGATTTTGAAATCAAGGAACTTCCGGCAAGGACGTTCAGGGTAACAACGGAAAACACCATTAACGGCATGACAGACGGCTTAGAAGCTGTAAAACAAGCGGTTTATCTGATACTGAACACCGAACGGTATGAATACCTGATATACAGCTGGAATTATGGGATAGAGCTAAAAGACCTGTATGGAAAGCCGATACCATACCTGTTGCCCGAACTTAAAAGAAGGATAACGGAAGCACTGGTACAGGATTCAAGGATCACTGATGTCGGTGCTTTTGATTTTGAAACAGGCAAGGGAAAGATCCTTGTGACATTTACGGTAAGCACTATCTATGGAGAAATCGAAGCGGAAAAGGCGGTGAGCTTTTAGTGTATGAAAATGTAACTTTTGAATCTATCCTTAAGCGTATGCTGGATAAAGCACTTGAAAAGGACCCTAACATAGACACCAGGGAGGGCGGCATCATTTACAGCGCCCTTGCCCCTGCTGCCGTTGAGCTTCAGAACATGGATATAGAGCTTGACACTATTCTTAATGAAACGTTTGCGGACACGGCGTCAAGAGATCATCTTATAAAACGTTGCGCCGAGCGTGGGATCACACCGACACCGGCGACAAAAGCGACCTTTAAGGGTGAATTCAATATGGATGTTCCTATAGGGTCAAGATTCTCTCTCGACCTTTTGAATTACGCAGTGACCGAAAAGGTACAAACAGGCGTTTTCAAACTGGAATGTGAGACGGCGGGAACAGCGGGGAATGAAAAGCTCGGAGCGCTTATCCCGATAGATTACATAGAGGGTCTCACAAAAGCGGCGCTGTCCGAGCTGCTTATCCCGGGTGAGGATGAGGAAGAAACGGAAGCACTGCGGAAACGATATTTTGACAGTCTCGATTCTGAGGCTTTCGGCGGTAATATCGCCGACTACAAAGAAAAGACTAACGCCATTGACGGCGTTGGTGGTGTGAAAGTCATTCCCACATGGAACGGCGCGGGAACGGTTAAGCTTGTAATAATCGACTCACAGAACAAAAAGCCCAGCGCCGCTCTTGTTGAAGCTGTTCAACAGGCGATAGACCCGCCTGACAGTCATGGCATGGGTGTCGGGATCGCCCCTATCGGTCACAATGTGACGGTCGCCGGAGCTGATGAAGTTCAGGTCAATATATCGACCCACATTACATATAAAGCGGGATGGAGCTGGGCGGATATAGAGGCGAGCGCGAGCCAAGTCATTGACGGATATTTTTCAGAGCTTAACAGCGGATGGGCGGACAGTGAAAACCTTGTAGTGCGTATCAGTCAGATCGAAACAAGACTTCTTACCGTGACGGGTGTGCTGGATATCCAAAACACCACCATCAACGGCTCCGCCGCAAATCTCATTGTCCCCGCTTACAGCATACCGGCAAGGGGTGTTATAAGTGGATAGAATGATCATTAATTACCTGCCGCCCGTGTTAAAAGATATTAGGGAAATGGCAGCCGTCATGGACTCTGAACAGGGTGAGATAGAATCCCTCTGGAATGATCTTGGAGTTGCAATGGATGACCAGTTTGTAGCTGACGCAAGCGAAAACGGCGTTAAACGATGGGAGAAGCTTTTACAGATCACACCGAAAGCCGATGACAGCCTCGATGTGAGAAAATTCAAGATACTGTCCCGGCTTACAGAACAAGCGCCGTTCACAAAGACGAACTTAAGGCAGCAGCTTGACGCACTCTGCGGGGCTGACGGCTATACAGTCGAGATCAAAGGATCTCAGTATTTAGTTACGGTGAGAGTGGCGCTGACAGTGCAAAAGAAGTTTGATGAAGTGGCGGCACTGCTCAAGAGGATCGTTCCGGCAAACCTTCTGGTAGACGTTTCACTCAAATACAACCAGCACATGAATTTCACAAAGCTTACACATAGCCAAATGGCGCAGTATACACACTATGAGCTGAGAAACAGCGAAGAATTGGGGGCATAACATGGCAGACTATACAACGAACTACAACCTAGTAAAGCCGGGGCAGGATGATTTTTATAACGTTCAAGATTTCAACGGCAATGCTGACATCATCGACGAGCAGCTGACGGCGCTTTCAAACAGTAAGCAGGACCTAATCACGGGGGACGTCGTGGGACACTATCACTCAAGCGACCGAAACCGGGCAAACCATACAGGGACGCAGACCTCAAGCACTATTTCGGACTTTGCGGCGGCGGTGAGAGCGACTGTTTTAACGGGGCTCAGTACGGCGACGAGTGCTGTGATCAGTGCGGCTGACTCAGCGCTTACGGCGCTTGGAAAGCTGCAGGCTCAGATCTCGAGCCACCTTGCTAATACGTCAAACCCGCACTCGGTGACAAAGGCACAGGTGGGGCTTGGCAGCGTCGATAATACGGCAGATTCAGCGAAAAGCGTTGCAAGTGCGGCAAAGCTGACAACAGCGAGAACTATTGCCTTAAGCGGTGAACTGTCTGGCAGTGCTAATTTTGACGGCAGTGCAAGCATCAGCATAAGCACCGCAGTATCAAACTTTGTTTCAAGAGTGACGGGCTCGGTATTGACCGGGCTCAGCACCGCTACAAATGCGATCATAACCGCAAGCGACACCGTCTTGACAGCTTTGGGGAAACTGCAGGCGCAGATAACCGCACATTTGGCGAACACGTCAAATCCCCACAGCGTGACCAAGGCTCAAGTGGGGCTTGGGAATGCAGACAACACAGCGGACGCATCGAAGAATGTGTTGAGCGCGACTAAGCTTACCACAGCCCGGAGTATCAACATCAGCGGGGAATTATCGGGGAGCGCTAGTTTTGACGGCAGCGCCGGCATAAGCATCCCGGTCAAAAGTCTAGTTGGGGATATTAAGACCACCATGAGGACGGATCTCGGCGCTGACTGGCTGCTCTGCAACGGCAGCGCATTTGACTCGGCGGAATATCCCGCTTTGGCAAGTATTCTTCCCTTCAGCCTGAGCAAACCGTGGGTAAGCACTTCTTTCACAGGCACCGCCAATAACAGCAAGCTTGCCACTGACGGCAACATATTCGCTTTCTTTGACGGGAAGGTCATCTATTACACTTCTGATATAACAAGCGGGTCGTGGAGCTCCTTCACCGTTTCTAACGCCGCCGCCTCGATCACTGACATAAAATACGGCGGCGGGTACTGGTGTATTTTGTGCGGCGGATATTACCTTTATTATGCAGCCAGTATCACAGGAACCTGGACTCTGGCGCTCAATCCCAGCGATCCGATGGGATTCATAAAATACATTAACGGCTCTTGGTTCACCTGCACCAATATGGGGAAGCTGTACTATGCCACTACGCCGAACAGCACATGGAACTCAAAGGCGACTAATACTTCAAGCTATGAGCTGAGTGATATTGCGTATGGGAATGGGTATTATGTAGCACCTGTTAAAGGGAGAAATATTTTTTATTACACCACTTCACTTGCGGGGACATGGTCGTCTTATACTGTAACGTCAGCAACCTTTTATTCGGTGGATTTCGGAAACGGGAGGTTTGTTTTAGGCGGAAACAGCACAAGCAGTCAAATCACATTTACGACACCGCCGTCAACGGGGCTCGCCGCTACATCAAACGGCGGTTCTCTAGGTTTTGTAAGATATGTGAATGGCCTATGGTTTACATATGGAAACGGAGCTCTATATTTTGCGGCAGATCCGACAGGCGCGTGGACACAGGTGACTTTAAGCGGAGGCGCGGACATTGCGTATGCAAAAGGCTATTATGTTGTGTCAACTGGATTTACAGCGCAGGTCAAATACTCAAACGGCTATTCACTGCCCGCTATCGCATCGGACGCGTACACATATATCAAAGCGCAGTAAGGAGGGAATGACATGATAGTAACACCGACACTGCCGCCGAAAAGCGGCTTTGTAGAAGTCGAGATCGACGGGGTTAGACAATACAGAAAAGTCGAGACAGAAGCCGACGAAAGGGCGGATCTGATCGAGAAGGGACTGCTTGAAACATCCGAGCTTTTGGCGGATCAGGAAGCCAAAAACACCGAGAATGAGCAGGCGATTCTTGAATTATCTATGTTATTAGGAGGGAATGCTTAATGTTTACTAAAGACAGCGCACTGGTCAAAATATGGGTCCGCAATATCGATGAGGGCAATTACACGAGGGAACAGGTGCCGAACCTCTCAAACCTACAGGCGATAGTTTATGAAATCCTAGACAACAAATAAGAATAAAGGATCTCGCATATATTTGTGTGAGAGCCTTTCTAAGGAGAAGCAAAATGACTGAAATAGATCTCTCAATCGTATTAACATTCTTTTCTGTGACACTTGCCGCAGTCTTCGGATTTACGGCACTGAAGCGAAACAGCAAAGCCGACACCAAAGAGGATGCGTCTGTAATGGCTACAGTTATCGTCAAGCTTGAAAACATCGGCATAGGCATCACGGAGATAAAGAACGAGATGACAAACGTTAAAAACGACATCAAAGAAAGCAGAGAGCGCCTTATTAAAGTCGAAGAGTCAGCAAAGCAGGCGCACAAGCGGCTGGATGAACATTTAGAGCGCGGACACGATATCATAGGAAAGGGGGCTACATAATGAAACGCAAAAGAAAACATGAGTTCTCAAAAGTGATTCTAGCATGGGTGACGGGCGGCGTCATATTTGTGACTGTTTTTGCGTGTATTATGTCATGGAAGACCAATGACATGAGCGTGTTCCAATACCTTATCCCGGCAGTTTTTACGGAACTTGCTACTGCGACAGGGTTTTATTACAATAAGGCAAAGGCTGAAAACTTAGTAAAAATTCAAAAGAATGTGCCACAGGATAAAAGCGAAGGCGAATAAAAGAGAGGATGTTTAAAATGAAAGTTAAATTAACAAGTCGTAAATTTTGGATCGCGGTTATATCCATCATAACCGGGATACTGGGCGTGATGGGGGCCGGAGACAACGCCATTCAGGCGGTTTCTTCTGCCGGGCTTATATTGATACCCGCTATAACTTACATAATTGCTGAAGGAAAGATCGATGCGTCGGCGGCAAGCCAGATCGATCTTGACGCATTGCTTGAAGTTATCAAGAAGGCTATCGGCAATTATGCTTCTGCTGAGACAGAATCACAGACGGAAACAGCAGATAAATAGAGAGAAGGCATATTGATGTATCCATTTAAAAGTTATACAATTACTTGTGAATATGGTAAAAAAGGGAGCTGGGCTTGCGGCTATCACACCGGCACTGATTTTGTCGGTAGCGATGACAATGTGTTGGCTATTGCATCCGGCACGGTAAGCACGGCGGCATTCGACAAGTCATACGGAAACTATGTTGTCGTTCATCACGACGATGGCACGGCCTCACGCTATGCACATTTAGTAAGGTCCAATGTCAAGAAAGACGACAGAGTTACAGAAGGGCAGATCATAGGCATACAGGGCAGCACGGGCAACAGCACCGGCAAGCACCTGCACCTTGAAGTGTACGGCAAGCTGCCGGTCGTGTACCCGATCCCCTTTCCGGGGAACACGATAAATCCAATAGGATATTTGGAGGAGCATAATATGGGATATAAAAAAATCAGCAATTATTTGTATGAGGTGGTATCTCCGACAGCAAGCACATTCCCGCAGGAATGGGAGAAGGCGAAACGGACTACAGCAATCAAAAATTACTGCAATTTCATGTTTTATACGCCTCTTGCAAGTCCTGATCCTAAATTCGGGAAGTATTACCCGGTCGGCAACTTCGCAATCGACGGCAAAGTGATTAACCAGGCTAAGGATTTTCCCGACTGGATCGATATAGCGAAGCTGTCGACAATAGACAGGAAGCTCAGCACGTTTTATGTCACAAAGGACCAGGAGGCCTTTTACGACGAGCTGAATCAGATAGATAACATCGAAAACCTTCTGTGGGCGGCGAGCGGCATTCCAGTCATAAAGAACGGAAAAGAAGTTTCTGCTTCCCGTGATATTTATCCGCAGGGCTGGAGGGACGATAAGTTTCGCTGTACCTGGCACACGATGCTTGCGTTCAAGTATGACAAGGCATATATATTCGCGTTCTATAACAGGAAGTCAGGGGCGGCGGCGGCTACTACTGAGATCTACAACACATTCAAAGATTATGGTTTCAACTATATGATTATGTATGACGGCGGTACTCCGTTTGTCTTTGATGTGAACGGAACGAACGTGGCGGTCACGGACGGCAATGCTGTTGTTGATACAATACTGAGATACAACATTTAAAATATAAATATATAGACAGAAAAGGAGCCTCTCCGGAGGCTCCTTTCGGCTTTTTGAAGGGAGACAAATATTATTATGGATAGCTTTATTGGCTGGATCGGCGGCAAAAAACTTTTAAGGAAAGCAATAATCGAGCGCTTTCCGGAGGACGGCATTGATCGTTATATTGAGGTGTTTGGCGGCGGTGGCTGGGTTCTGTTTGCAAAAGACAGTCACGCTCCATTGGAGGTTTTTAATGATGTCAACAGTGATTTGATAAACTTATACAGGTGCATAAAATATCATAGGGAGGAACTGCAGAGGCAGCTTGAATATACTCTTGTATCAAGGGAGCAGTTATATGACTTCAAGGAGCAGCTTTCCTGTAGGGGCTTGACTGATATTCAGCGCGCCGCAAGGTATTATTCGTTAATTAA
Organism: Bacillota bacterium; assembly: GCA_030705925.1. Taxonomy (NCBI): domain Bacteria; kingdom Bacillati; phylum Bacillota; species Bacillota bacterium. The sequence continues at coordinate 15,209 of JAUZPM010000016.1, read as the reverse complement.
AATCAGCTTTGGTTGTGGGATGAGAACGTTCAGGGCGAGTAAAAGGAACTTGCAGGGCGGTATAGAGTATCTCGCTGAAATACAGGACCGTCTTAAGTCGGTTGTGATTGAGAATAAGGACTTCGAGAGCCTTATCAAGGTTTATGACAGACCGGGAGCACTGTTTTATTTAGATCCGCCTTATTTTGGCACAGAGAAGTATTATGATAATGCTTTTACCGAAGCAGACCACCGCAGGTTATGCGAAGCTTTGAAGGGGATAAAAGGTCGGTTCATATTGTCATACAATGACTGTGAGTTTATTCGGGAATTGTATAAAGGTTTCAATGTTGAGGCGATTGACAGATCCAGCAATCTGACCGGGAAAAGCAAGCCGGGGGAAAGGTTCAATGAACTTATAATCCGGAATTATTAAACACTATTTTTTTTAGAACATAATAGATATTTCGATTCATTGTTCCTTTCGGTGCTGTGGATCGCTTTTTATTTTATATAAAACTACTTAGGAGTAGAGCAATCAATCTTGAAGTGAGATAGCTTATTGTTTTCTTATTAGACTATAAAAATAATATGACTTATACTGAATTAGTATATAAGTGCTTAAAATAATAAATGTGACATGACATGTTTTCTTTTATCTTAGGCATAGACAAATTTTTTAAAACATGTTGATTTTTGTAAATGTTAGAAATATAATAGTAATAATTGGAGGTATTAATTATGGGAGCGTTATTTGGATTAGTAGGGTGTGTGATTCTTTTGATAGTATTAAATGCAGCAGACAACTATAAAACACCTTATCAAAAAGAAATGCATGAAATTAATATGCAATTCTTACGTAAACAAATTAGTGAACAGGAATGTCTTGATAAAAAACTTCAAGTTTATAGAAAATACGATAGGTGGTATTGAAAAAATAATATAAAAATATTGCGTTAAAAAAAACCTAATGTCAATTACATACAGAAGAAAGTTTAATTAACCAATGTAGTTAATATGATAAAAATAAGGAAGGCTCATCGTTACGGAAACGGAACGGTGAGCCGCTTTTTTATGTTACCATTTGTTGACTAATATTGAGTTTTGGATTATTATGTAGAAAATGGAGAATCGATATTAGAGCATGGCTGGGATTATAGAATTATAGGCAGCATGACACAATGCAATTTGGGAGGACTAATGAAGATTGGTATTATAGATGCGGATTTGCTTGGACGCGACAAACATCGCTTTCCAAATCTTGTTTGTGAAAAACTCTCAGGGTACTGGAAAGAGAAGGGGGCAGAAGTTTATTTACTTTTAGATTACAATTGGTCTGACGATTTTGATCATGTCTATATTTCAAAAGTATTTACTGATACCACCATGCCCGAGTGGCTTGAGGAAACAGAAAAAGTACATATAGGCGGCACTGGATTCTATTTTGATAAAGCTCCAAACCTACCTAACGAAATTGAACACCATATGCCGGATTATCATCTCTATGATGAGTGGATTAACGGCGAGGTTTCGAAGGCAAGAGCAGAATGCGATAAGAAAAGTATTACATTTAACGAGAAATCTTTTATGGTGCAATTTAAGGAATATACAGACTACTGCATTGGTTTTGTAACACGTGGATGTTTTAGAAAGTGCGCGTTCTGCGTAAATCAGAAGTTCGACCATGTTTTTGCCCATAGCCCCATAGATGAATTTTACCGCGAAGATTGCAAAAAAATATGTCTCTTAGACGACAATTTCCTTGGATGCCATAACTGGAGACATTTACTGGAAGATATCTTGGCCAAGGGAAAACCGTTTAAATTTAAACAGGGACTCGACGAGCGACTTTTGACCGAGGAAAAATGTAAAATTCTTTTCACAGCAAACTATGATGGTGACTACACTTTTGCTTTTGATAACATTGAAGATTACGAGCTAATTCATTCCAAGTTGAAAATGATTAGGAAATATACCAAGTCGAAGAGTGTAAAGTTTTATGTTCTTGTCGGATTTAAAAGCACCGATTCAACTGATATTGAAAATGCTTTCCGGCGCATTGAACTATTACTTCATTATAGATGCCTACCATACATAATGCGTTATATGAACCAGAACGATACACCATGGAAGAGGTCTCGATACCGCGGACTTTACATCACCATGGCAAGATGGTGTAATCAACCTAGTATAGTTAAGAAAATGACTTTTAGGGAATTTTGTGTAGCAAACCAGGCTTTACACAAAACTAATGGAACACTTTGTGCTGCTATGAAGGCGCTGGTTGAGTTTGAGGTCGAACATCCAGATATAGCGGCTCGTTACTTCGATATACGCTTTGGAGACATCAATCCCAATATTGATTAGTCGGTTTTGACTTTCCATCTTTAATGAAAGGAATTAATATGAATGACAACGACAGATTTCGAAGCTCTAAAAAGGCTTTATGTGACGCAATGTCCTGATGCAGATTTGGATGCCTTTGAAGTAATAGAGCTTATTCTTAATACATCGGTTGAGGATATTTTTAAGATTATAGATCAAAATCAGCCCATTCTTTTACCTATTACATCTGCCAATATTCCGCAGTTCAGCAAAGCTGATGAAATCTTCTCAGTTTTACGTGTGGTTATAGATTCCAGAATGGAAGATCTAAATCACGAAAAGATTGGATATTATCTTTGTTCAAAAAATGCAAAAGCCGGTGCACGTGTCAAGTATGGAGAAAATCATTATAAACTAGCAGCACAGTTGGGATTAACGACAGAGATAAAACCACTTGCAGCTACAGATTTGGGCATGGCCTACTATTTAACTGAAAGTTCTGCTAAGCGCTCTAATATTAAGAAAAAACTTGCTTTGAGAATACCGCTAATACAGCAGGCACTTATACTGGCGGAAGATAGTACGTTTAATATAGCTGAATATATGTTGCGATATCTTTCGAAATCAACGATGCTGAGGAGAAGATCTAATATCAGAGAGCTGCTGCAGTATATAATGGATAATGCTGGAGTTGAAATGCAACACCGGCTCAATAATATTGTGTGGGGATAAGATATGAACTTTCGGGATATTCAACTCAAATATTCATACGAATCTGAAAAAGATGATTTACTTTGGGATTTTTATATCCCGATGCTTTCCTATGCGCAGCGCTATGACAGAATAACGGGATTTTTCTCTTCGACAAGTCTAGCGCTTGCAGCACGGGGTCTTGCTGCACTGATTGAACGCGGAGGGAAAATGCGTTTGATAACATGTCCACGTCTTAGCAAAGAAGATGCTGATATCATTAACATCGCTGTAAATGATACGGATAGCATTCTATCTAAAAGACTTATATATGACCTTTCGCAAGTACAAGACCAGTTTCAACATGACCACATTTCAGCATTAGGGTGGATGCTGGCTGAGGGTTATTTGCAGATTAAAATTGCACTGGTCTACGAAAAAGGGAAGATCAGCAACAGTGATAAAACAGCTTCTCACTCTATAATGCATCAGAAGGTTGGAATCCTATACGATGAAGATTTTAATGGGGTTTCATTCAGTGGTTCCAATAATGAAAGCGCATCTGGGTGGCTTGAGAACATTGAGGAATTTAAGGTTTTCAAGCAATGGGAACCAGGGCAAAAGATATATTTTACGGAAGATCAGAATAAATTCGAAGACTTTTGGGACAACAAGCGCGCAGGCGTAAGAGTTGTCGACTTGCCAACAGCAGTCTATGAAAAACTAATTGAAACAGGCGCAGACTTTTCAAAGGACTCAATCGCATTAAAAAAATACTACACAAGCAGGCACCGGGACTATTTGACAAAAGCTAAGCAAGACTTGAAACTATTTTTCTATCAGAAAAATGCTGTAAATAAGTGGGAAGATTCTAACAAAAGGTTATTGCTAGAGATGGCCACTGGGTGCGGGAAGACCCGTACTGCAATAGGCTGTATGCAAGAGTTACTCAGGACTGAAACACATCCGGTATTAGCTGTAATTGCATGCCCGCAGAATATACTGTCTATACAGTGGAAAAATGATATAGAAAGTTTAAATACTTCGATTGATGGTAGTATGGTTTGCGATGGAACAATTCATAACTGGCGTGCTTCTCTTGACAAAGAAATAAAAAAACTCTCCTCAGGTTTTTATAGGAATTTAGTAATATACACAACGCATCAAACATGCAGTGATGGCGATTTTGTAGCTATTATAAATGGATGTAGCGCCAGAATAATGAAGTTCTTCATTGGTGACGAAGTACACGGAATGGGAGCTGCAAAAACCAGACAGGGATTGCTGGAGTCTTACCAGTGTCGGTTGGGTCTTAGTGCGACCCCTTCACGCTGGTTTGACGACGAGGGCAGTAAGCTAATCGAGGATTATTTTGGAAATGTCTCTTTTAAGTTCAACATACAGGATGCACTAACTACTATAAATCCGATTACGAGTAAAACTTTCTTGGTTAATTATCGTTATCATCCGCATTTCATTAACTTGACTGATGACGAATTAAGTGAATATAAACAGCTATCTGATAAGATTACTAAAATCAGTCAAATACACAGCGGCGATTCGGAACAGGCTTTACAGTTCTTGCTATTTAGACGCGCAGAACTTGAGAAAAATGCAGAAAATAAATACTCCGAGCTTGAGTTGATCCTTGATGAAATTGGCAATGACATTTCTGATACTATTATTTTTGTGTCAGACGACCAGATTGATCGTGTTATGAGAATTATGGGACGCAGAAACATTACAGCACATAGATTTACTCAGGCTGAATCAACGATACCATCTTCAAAATACGGAGGGGTTTCAGAACGTGAATACCTAATAAAAAGATTCATTTCAGGGGAGTACATGGTACTTGTTGCTATAAAGTGTCTTGATGAAGGTATTGATATCCCTTCGGCAAAACGTGCTATTGTTATGGCAAGTAGTACGAACCCGCGTGAATATATTCAGCGTATCGGCCGAATTATTAGGCAAGCTCCTGGAAAAAATCAGGCTGATATTTATGATTTGATTATTAGGCCCGATCTTTCGGGTTATAAAGAAGATATTATGGTGAAGCTGGAACGGAAAATCTTTGAAAAAGAGATGGAGAGAGTTAAGGACCTGTCGGTTAATGCCTTGAACAATTCAAGCGTATTAAACTTGATATATAAAATACTCGGAGGAATTGTATGATACAGAATCCTATAATCCTGGAAAAGTTGGAAAGCAAAACTGCTGGGGATGTCATTATGTATGACTTTTTGGTTGCAATCATGACAAATGAATCTGAAGGTAAACAGTATTCAAAGTTTTATAGCGCCGAAGTTGAAAAGGGCGCTAAGAAACGTGAGCAGATAGGTGGCGATAACAAATGAGGTTCGATTCTATCGTTATATCCAATTACCGGCAATATAAAGCAATCAACATTTCCTTCCCTCGCAGTAAATGCACCGATCTGCATGTCATTGTTGCATCAAATGGTATTGGTAAGACGAATATGTTGAATGCGATTAACTGGTGCCTTTATGGAGATGAACCGCACCTTGGTGATAAGGATGATAGCTTAACTATCTGCAACCATGCGGCACTCGTTGAAGCACGTGAAAAAGGTGAAAAGAGTGCGATTGTTTCTGTCCGCATTAACACTATTGCTAACAATTGTAAGATTGCATTTGATCGCAGTGTTGCGATTGACGTGTCTACATACTTCCCTGATAGAGATTTATTTCGTGCAGCCGTAACTGATTCAACTGGTAACACTGAAATCCTTGAGAACGATGAAGCTCGCGAGATAGTAAATCAATATCTTCCACAAAAGATCAGACAGTACTTCTTTTTTGATGGTGAACAATTGCATAATTACTTTGGCAAAGGACAAGCTACTACGCATGTAAGGGATTCGATACACGAGATTGCGCAAATCAGCGTCGTCTCTAATGTTCGCATTCATCTGGAAAAGATAATTGAGGAGTATCAAAAATCTATCGCAAAAATGAATCCAAAAATTGATATTTTTACTGCCGATATAACAACCAAAAAGACCGAGAGAAAAAAATTGACAGACGAGATAGCTGCTCTTGAGGCAAGTATAAAAGAATCAAATGATGTTATTGCAACCCTAGACCAGCGGATATCAGGAACAGAATCGGTTGTTGGTGATAATCTGAGGTATAATGATAATCTTAAACTGATCAACGAATATACAGATGCAAGAAAAAAGCAGTCCACAAAACTTCTCGAACTGATTAGAAAGTATTATGTTTTGTTGATGATGTACGACACTAATAAAGCAACAGATAAGTATATTCAGGCTAAATTTCAAAAGGGTGTCCTTCCTCCGGATATCAACATTGATTTAATAAAGGACAGCTTAACACACCATGAATGCGTGATCTGCAAGAACACAATTAACAAAGCGGCAGAGGATTATTTAAAATCATTAATTGATAAGTTTGAAGTATCTACGACTGTATCACATAAGTTGGTGGAGATTAAGAATGATGTCTCCCGTGCTTGCAAGGAAGCGTCAAACTATATGGACGACAAGAAAGAAATTTTCTCAAGCATACGTGAACTTGACGAACATATTGCATCATTAACTGCGGAAAATGAAGAACTATATAAACGAATAAGCACTTGTTCGAGCGTAGAAAATATCGAACTTTGGATGCAACAGCGAGAAGAAAACAGAGATCTCTTACGCATCAATAGTGAGAAAATTGGCTCCTATAAAAACCAAATCGGAATTCTAGATACTGAGATTGCTTCAATTAACGCTAAACTGGATGCGGCTATATCTGATAGTGACAAGTGTGAAGAAATAAAGAGTCAGCTTAACTTCGCAACTGAAGCTAAAGGAATTGTAGCTTCTATTGAAAATGAGATTATTACCGAAGTCCGGATGCAAATGGAAACAGAAACGATGGATCTGTTTGAGGAACTGATCTGGAAGAAAAACACGTATGGACATATTGAGCTTAGTGATGACTATAAGTTGCGGTTGTTTCATAAGATAACAAAAGAATCTTGCCTGGGTAGCTGCAGCGCTGCTGAGCGTGAGTTACTAGCACTTGCCTTTACAATTGCATTACATCGCGTATCAGGTCATGATTGCTTGTTGTTTATTGATACTCCAGTTGGCAGAGTCTCGGATATTAACAGGGAAAACTTTGCAAAGTCACTAATTACGGTAAGTGAGAAAAAGCAGCTTATCCTTGCATTCACTCCATCAGAATTCTCCACTGAAATTAGCAAATATTTTAACTCGGAAGTCCTATCAAGTTATAATAAGCTTATAAGTCCGGATGAAGAAGTTACTCAGCGGGAGGCGTATTAACATGGCAGATAGACTTAGCATTGATAAAAAGATTAATGATATAACGATTCCAATTATTGATAAAACTAAGTTCTTGGGTTTAGATAAGAGTTCTGTCGATAGAATTGAGTTATTCCTATTTGCAATGGCACTTGGCGTTAAGGTTGAAAAAAAGACGCCTATTTCCTCCTTACATGGCTTTATACTAGAAAGCTCTATATTAAACAACGAAGGCGCGATGTCAATCATATATTCACTTCTCGTTGATGAGATGCGGAAAAGAAACGAAGAGGAAAAAATAAGTGACAAGGATGAAGCTTTCGCGATTGCACAGGCATATGCTAATACGGGATTCAATATCATCAATAATTGGCTCTCTAATATTAAAAAACAAGACGAGGAGTCAATACTCTGGAATTTAATTGATGAGATGGACACTAAATATGAGGAATGCTTTCAATAGAAAAGCATTATTGCTTCGTTTGTTAACTAAAATACGCTACCGCAGAAGTGTTATGGACAGGTCATTTGCAACATCTATACAAATACTTTCACCTATTTATATTTGTTGTTTTACTAGTTTGCGTAAAATAAATAGCTGAAATTAAAAAGAGTCGAGAGGCTCTTTGGTCACCATATTTTTTGTTGACTTCGCGAATGATTTCGTTTGAAAAATAAAGGCATTAAGGAGAGTACCAATGTTCACATTAGAAGAATACATCCTTAAGCGAAAAAAAGAAGACGGAATAAATGAATATGATATTGACAAGCGTCCTGAAAATACACGTATCTGTGTCAATTACGTTTTCGAATATTTTAATAATTACTTGGAGACAAGCCCTGCTGATGAAAAGACCATATTGCATGAAGAAAAAGTTGATAAATATCGGGCTATGCTAAAGGACTATGATACAGAGATCCAGGAGTGGCTGGTTTCCATATACTCATCTTATGGAAAGTATATGAATAAGAATTTGTCAAATTATATTGAAGATACGTACTTTTTATTATACGATACGGAAGCAGAATTTAGAGCCTTATCATATGAGATATATCCTAAAGTAATTAAAAAGTATAAGTTTCTAAACAATCAATCAGAGAAAATATTTCTCTTTATTAAAGATCTGCACCGAATAGAGAATTTATTTTCTCCATATGATAATTATCACATATGTGATAGTATAGATGATTGGATCAAAGAGACATATCAAAAGCATGGGGTAAACCTTTATAACTTTTGCTGTGGTTGGAGCGAATATTTTTATGACAATCCTGATATTTGGCCTATAAGCCATAAGAAAAGGAGTGAATACTATGATAAGTATTCGAAAAGAAATGACATAAAAATCCCAAAGAGCATATTATGGGATTACGATTATAAACAAAAAAGCAATTTGTTTAATCTTGATTCCCTTTACAGAAACATGCCAAAGAAAAGCTTTATTAAAGGCAAAAAACAGGAATTTGAGACATTACTTCTTTATTGTTGGCTGCATGAGATAGAAACTGATGAGGATTATTGGGATACCTACCTAAGATCTGTTTCACCAAAGCTCTGATATAACAGTACTGCTTGGATGGTTTCTTAGCCAATTAATTTTTTATATAAATATAGAAATAGAGCACCGCATCAGCGGCGCTCTATTTCTGCTATTACTGCAAATACGTTTCTCACTATAAAAAGAGTTCGTATCTGCGCGTTGTGGTGGAGACGAAGAGGATCGAACTCTCGACCTTACGGATGCGAACCGTACGCTCTCCCAGCTGAGCTACGCCCCCAAATATTAGTTCGAAAGCCAGTATAGCATACCAATAAAAAGGTGTCAATAGGGGAGGCAACTTTACTAGTCACTTGCCTTCGATAAACCAACGACCGTTTTCGAGGAAGATATATTTCTGTTTACCGCATATTCTGCATGTATAGCGAAGCCCTTGCCCACCGACTTTCAAGGATGCAGCTGGACGGACATCAAGGACACGGTCTATATCAAAGCGTCTCCCGTCTTCCCAAACAAATGAGCGAGGCATTATCTTACCGTCATACATAAAATCAGCTGTTACGTTCACAAAAACTTTTCTTGCCATATAATCACCTCATATAAGATACAGGATGTATATCGTGAGTTATAGCATTATCCGAGCCCGTAAGCTCATCGTACAGCAGCACTGCTTTTCGAACAGAACCGCTTCCAAACCTGCTGCGAATAGAATCAAGAGCAAATTCCAACTGTTCATACTTTTCTCTTTTTATATCGCTTCCGTATAAATCAAGCTGGAAACAGCTGCCGACGCCAATAAGATCACATGCACGCACTCCTAAAGAACGCAAAGGTTTTTCCCATGTATAGTTTAGTTTTAATATCTTTAATGCTGCCATTGCGATCTCATTTGAAATAAAAGTAGAATTAAGCTTGACCTGATGTTCTTCATAGGCAAGGTCAGTATTCCGTAAACTTATTTGAACAGTACGGCAATATAAATTATTTTCACGAAGCCGTTTTGCAACACTTTCTGAAAGTGCGGTTATAACCTTTAACGCATCATCCTCCTTCTCAATATCACGCGGCGTTGTCATGCTGTTGCCTATACTTTTGATTATACTGGAGCTGTCTGATGACTGTACGAGAGTAGGGTCATACCCATTTGCAAACGCCCATAAAGTTTCGCCCCATTTTCCAAGTAGGTTCTTTAAAAAATAAGTATCGGCATTTGCAATATCGCCGATTGTAAATAAACCGTGTCTGTAAAGTTTTTGTTTAGTTGAGCGACCCACATACAAAAGATCGGATGCATTTAAAGGCCACACAACGCTTTGATAATTATCTTTTGATATGAGTGTGCAGGTATCAGGCTTTTTTAAGTCGCTGCCCAGCTTTGCAAATATTTTATTCCACGATATTCCTACTGATACGGTTATGCCAAGCTCATTCTTAATGGTGTTTCTTATATCCTCCGCAATTTCTTCACCACTTCCGAATAGCAGCCGACTTCCCGTTACGTCAAGCCAGCATTCATCAAGGCCAAAATTTTCGACTTTGTCGGTGTATCTTTCGTATATTGATCTGGCAGCTTTTGAAAAATACATATAACGTTCAAAGTTTGGGGTTATTACAATAAGGTCAGGTGATTTTTGCTTTGCCTGCCATATCGTATCTCCGGTTTTAACGCCATCTTTTTGAGCATGTTTGTTTTTAGCAAGAACGATGCCATGACGAAGTTCTTCACTTCCGCAGACTGCAACTGGTTTTTCCCGTATGTCAGGATTATATAAGCACTCAACGCTTGCATAAAATGAGTTTAAATCAGCGTGAAGAATAACCCTATCCAAATTGCCTCCTAATACAAACAAATGTTTGATTATAGTATACCATAATTATATGGCATGTAAACATGAAATATATGCCACACCGAAAAAATTTCGGTGTGGCAAAAAGCATATTGCTGTGCGGTCTTAATTCCTACAACAATGATTTGAAAATTTTACGGCTAAAATTATAGCTGCAATAATGCTTAATATAATAGTGACTATTACAATGCAATTGATGGGAGGCGGCGGAGGAGGTGGAGGCGGAGGAGGCGGTGGACCCGGCGGAAAGTCCTCAGGACAGATAACAACCGACACATGACTTATATCTGCGGGATGTCCGGATGCGTTGATAGGGGAAACAAGATACGTGTCACCACGTACTGAAGTTGAATATGCGTAAAGATTAAAAGCGTTTCCCCCCTTTACAATGACTGCGTCAATGGGGAAATTGCTAGTCCAGTATAACACCTGGGTATAATCTGTACCGGCAACTGTACCAACCGATATTGTAAATATAAAATCACCATTGGGGTCAACATTGCCGTTACTGTCAAAACGAATGGTGTGGATACCGGCAGTATCACTTTGTGGTATTTCATAATGCAAACATCCGGGCGGTGGGGTATAATCATTTGGGTTTGAATCGTTGCCGTTATAACGCTGCGGTAAAACGCTAGCGGAAAATGCCGAAAATGATAGAATCATTAACATGGCTATCACTAAGGCAAAAGTAGTTATTTTTTTCAAAAGATCACCTACTTGTATTTGGAATGACCGCATACTATTGTATGGTGATCGAATTTATAATGATAATTAATGAATTAACGATTTATAAAATTAATAAGTAATTACTTTTAAATCCAGCTCGTAGGTTGTTTTCATAAATATCTTTTTTATATTAAATTAAAATATAAAAAAGATTTATGTTTTAAATTGTTTATACTTATTTATTAAAATTTAGAGAGTAAAAAATTTTTGTAATCTGTATTTAAAATTTACATATATTAAAAAGGAAGAAAAATATATATGGAGTAAATATGGAAGAATTATTTTTAAAAATGAATGGCGAGTTTATACCAATAGACAGTAAAATGGTAGAAAAATATAAACTAAAAAAGGACATGCTATCTCCGTTTTCACGGTATCCTATCGTAGATAAAAGCGGTGAGTTCAATAATCCGGAAGATAAAAAAATGAAAGACGAGGAAATCGAAAAAGATTTTCCTGGGCTTGATGACATTGATGACGGCTCAAAATTTGAAACTTCTGAAATTATTGATATCTCACAGGGTGTTGATTCAGACACGGGTGACGCTCAATAAATGTGCGGCAAAGACAGTGAGGCGTTTCCAGCCTGGGCTGTCAAGGGCAAGTGAAACGCCCTTGATAGTCGTTTTTGTTTTCCTATAATGCAAACAAGGCATGTAAGCTAGATTCTAGCCTACATGCCTACGCTGATATTTATCTAGAACTCAGAATGATTTTTTGAGTATTATGCTTTAATAAAATACTTCTGTAAAGGATCCACAAACCTAAAAAAATCATTAGAATGGACAGGCACTGTGATGGAGTGAATATGGTTTGGAACATTGTGCCACGGTTATCGCCTCTGAAAAATTCAATGATAAATCGAAATACCCCATAAAATAACAGATAAAAAGAAAAGGCATGTTTTTGCAGTAAAAAGTAAAGAACGAAAAAAAGCAGCAGAAGAAATAATGCTTCAATAAGCTGTGTAGGGATGACTTTTACTTTATATTCGTAAAACTGTTCAGCTAATGAGCCGGCAGGAAATTGGACTCCGATTATTGAATGCGTTGGTTTTCCAAAACAACATCCGCCCAAGAAGCAGCCTATCCGGCCAAAAGAATGTGCTATAGCTATTGAAGGTGCTGCGCAATTAATATGTAGTTTAATATTTTTAAAGTTTCGCATGACAATTTTATAAGAAATTATAAATACAATTGCTCCGCCCCAAAAACCCCCAGCAAACGTAAGGCCTGTAAAAACAAATAAATGTGAGAGAAATGCTTTAAAGCTATGATAATGAACAAGTTTATCAAATAACGCTGCTGAAAAAAATCCGAAGACTATAGAAATACAAATTACAAGCATCAAATTGTCAATTTGATGTTTTGGAACACCTTTTTTACTACATATATGTTCAAAAATAATGATACCGATAATAATACCTATTCCGATCATTAAGTTATACATAGGGATTACTGAAGTGCTTCCCAAAATTGTAAATTTAAATATAGGATACATGATAACCTCAAAAATACAGAGAGCCTCTCGTAAGCGGCTCTCAAACTGTCAAAAAAGTACGTGCACCGCAAAAGCGGTTAAATATAAGTTATACGACAAAATTAAAAGATTGGGCCTTTAAACGTGATCTTAAGGTTACGGCTTGTAAACGCAAAATGGCGTGAGAGCCACCGCTTCGGGCACTTTTGCTTACTTCAGAACAGGTGCCCTGCTGTATCTGCATACAGCGACGAGCACCTGTTCTTCGTCTGCCTGTCCTTTTTCGAGCGCCTTTCCAGCTTGTCGAAAATATAGTTTTTCGACAAGCTGAGAGCCGCTCTCAAGCGGCTCTTTATGAATAAAATATTTATTCGACCGTTTCTTTTTTCTGTACAAAAGAGAAAATAGCGGCAAGCAACAATAATATAACTACAATTAATGTCAAGAAATTAAATGTAATTAATGTAATTCCTGATAAAATAGTCGCAATAATCAAAGCTATGCCTGAAGTAATAGGCGCTTTTTTTGACAATATTCCAAAGACAATCCCTATAACCGCAGCAAGCAATCCTAGAATCATAAAGGTGCTTCCAGCAGTATTACTTACTGAACTTGAAGAATTGGCTGCAGCAGAAAACCCCGCAGCACACGCACCTGAACATACCGCAGCCGGAAGACCTATTACACCACCCACAATTCCTAGAACCATTGGCACATTTGAAGTGCCTCGTACTTTTGACATACTAAAACCCCTCCGCCGTTATTTATTATTTATGAAACTTTACGTTTCATGGACTTCATGGTTTATTTTAAAATCGTTATATTGATTGGTTGGAGTTTCCGTTAATTATAATACATTATAATTTTGCAAATTTCAACCATTATTTATAAAATAAGGCGATTTTTTTAAACAATAACAATTAAAACATATTTTTGAACATATTGTATAGTACGCAATAAATGAGCTGAAATCGTTACAGAAACAGTTTTATTTACATCGGTTTAAATAAAAAAACCTGTAATCCATATGGACACAGGTTTTTAATGCTTGGCAATTGATTTTAGAAGCACTTCGTTTCCGATCTTATCCCCAATAAAAGTGTGTTATTTTGAGATAATAAAAACCCTGCAAGCCGCGTGGCTGCAGGGTTTTACTATGGAGCGGGTGATGGGAATCGGACCCACACTCTCAGCTTGGGAAGCTGATGTTCTACCACTAAACTACACCCGCATAATGCTTGATTATTATACAACCTTTATGAGAAAAAAACAAGAGGCAAAATGCCTCTTGTTATATTTTTTGTAAAAATTTTATGCTTTGCCTGCACAACCGAGAACATCAACAAGTTTATGAGAAACAAGTTCATGGATAAGGTCACGGGCAGGAGCAAGGTATTGTCTGGGATCAAAATGATCGGGATGCTCAACAAAATGTTTGCGTATAGCGGCTGTCATTGCAAGACGCAAATCTGAGTCAATATTGATTTTGCAGACTGCCATAGTTGCAGCTTTGCGGAGCATATCTTCTGGAACGCCTGCGGCACCTGGCATATTGCCGCCGAATTTGTTAATCATCTCAACATATTCAGGAATTACTGATGAAGCACCGTGCAGTACGATTGGAAATCCGGGAAGTCTTTTAGCTACTTCCTCAAGTATATCAAAGCGAAGTTTTGCTTCACCTTTGAATTTATAAGCACCATGGCTGGTTCCGATAGCAATTGCAAGAGAATCAACGCCTGTCTTTGATACGAATTCTTCAACTTCGGCAGGGTCTGTATAAGTTGAATCCTTAGCATCAACCTTAACGTCATCTTCAACGCCGGCAAGCTTACCAAGTTCGCCTTCAACAACAACCCCATGAGCATGAGCGTAATCAACGACTTGTTTGGTTATACGGATATTCTCTTCAAACGGATATTTAGAACCGTCTATCATAACTGATGTGAATCCGCCATCAATGCAAGACTTGCAGATATCAAATCCATCGCCGTGGTCAAGATGTAAAACAATCGGAAGGTCGGTATCCTCAATTGCAGCTTCAACCAGCTTAACTAAATAGGCATGCTTGGCATATTTTCTGGCACCGGCGGAAACCTGGAGAATGACCGGAGCGTTATGCTCTTTTGCAGCCTCTGTAATACCTTGAACTATCTCCATATTGTTTACATTGAACGCGCCGATGGCATAGCCGCCCTTGTAAGCTTTCTCAAACATCTCTTTTGTGGTAACCAAAGCCATTTTTTTATACCTCCATGTTAATTTTTTAACAGGATAATTATATACTAAAGGCAGTTTGTTGTAAATAGAAATCAAACCAATTTGGTTTTTCTTACATAGTAAAATAAATATTGGTTTGCT
>JAUZPM010000015.1 GCA_030705925.1 Bacillota bacterium | reverse complement strand
TGCTGAAGCAGCATCCATTGTGGGTATAACAAAGTATCCAGGCAAATATGATCCTTTTACGCATCCTGACAATAATAAAGAGCGCCAGGAAACAGTATTATATAAGATGTACGAGCAGGGGTATATCACAAAGGAACAATACGAAAAAGCAAAAGCTGAGCCTTTAAATTTCGCAAAAGAAAAGGCAACCAGCGAGGTAAACTCTAAACAGTCATATTTTACTGATCAGGTTATAGAAGATGTTATCAATTCTCTTGTAACCGAGAAGGGCTATACAAAACAGTTTGCAACATCAATGGTCTATTCCGGCGGCCTTAAAATTTATTCTACTATGAATAAAGATATACAAGACACAATGGACACAGTATTTAAAGATGAGAAGAATTTTCCAAAGACGTACGGCTCTAAACAAAAAGCACAGGCATCGATGACTGTTATGGACCCATATACCGGCGCGGTTGTCGGAATAGTTGGAGGAAGAGGAGAAAAAACGGTTGACCGTGGACTCAATCGTGCGACACAGACGACGCGTTCGCCCGGTTCAACAATAAAACCTATTGCGGTTTATGCGCCAGCTATCGAATACAATGTAATTACAGAAGGCAGCGTGTTTGATGATACGCCGCTTGATATTGCTGACAAATGGCCTAAAAACTATACTAACAAGTATGGCGGAATGACAACAGTGAAGGATGCCGTTGAACAGTCGATAAATACGATTGCCACAAAAGTTCTCGATAAGCTTGGTACAGAGCGTTCTTATAATTTTATGAAGAATAATCTCGGAATCACTTCACTTGTTGACCGCAGAGTCCAAAACGGACAGGTTAAGTCGGATATTAATTTATCGCCTTTAGGTCTTGGAGGCCTTACAGACGGCGTTTCTGTTATGGAGCTTACCGCTGCCTACGTTCCGTTTGCAAATAAGGGCATTTATGTTAAACCATACACTTTTACAAAAGTTGAGGATTATCAGGGGAACGTTATTCTTGAGAAAAAGCCTGAAAAATCGATCGCAATGAGTGAACAGACTGCTTATATTATGAACGATCTGCTTCAAAGCGTTGTTTCTTACGGTACAGGTACTCCGGCAAAACTATCAGGAATGCCGACTGCCGGTAAAACGGGTACAACATCTGATGATAAAGACCGCTGGTTTGTAGGATATACACCATATTATGTTGGGGCTGTTTGGTTCGGCTTTGATACGCCTGAGGAGATAAATGTTTCGGGGAATAATCCGGCACTTGTATTATGGAAACGAGTAATGTCAAAGATCCATGAAGGCAAGCAGAGCCGTGATTTTTACAGTACGCAGGGGCTAACTAGGGAAACAGTCTGCGCTGACAGCGGTCTGCTTATGACTGATGCATGTAAAAGTGATCCTAGGGGAAGCAGGGAATATACGGCATGGTTCAAAAAAGGAACTGTTCCTACAAAATATTGTGATGTTCATATCTTTGCGGACATAGATACCGAGACTAATATGATTGCAGGGGCAAACTGTCCGGCAAGCAATCGAAAAAAGGTTGGTTTACTGAATGTAAAACGTGAATTTCCGTATGATATTGGAGTTACTGACGCACAATATACCTATCTTCCGATTCCCAGCGGATATTCATATAGTTATAACGGACCGGTTTATCAAAACCTGCTTCCTGATGGAACTTTTGCCGGTCACTCTGAGGGTGTTGATAACCCAATGAACCATCTAAGTCCAGGAAGCTCTGCAACTCCGGATAATGAATCTTCAGATTCCGGGGCGGCAAGTCAGACAGAGACTCCGAGCGACTCAGGAACACAATCAGGGAATACGGGTACAGCCACACAGAATGATACAACGACTGCACCATCAAATAATAGTAATGACAACAGTAGCAGCGGCAATTCTGGAGCCACTAAGACTGAGGAGCCAGTTGTTCCTGTTGTAAATTAAGGTGGACTTTAAATGAAAAGACATTTGCTAAAGATAACTTCAGTTTTACTGGCTGTTATGATGCTTGCTGGATGTACACCCAAACAACAGCTGAGAACAGTAATATCGACTAAAAGCGAAGATGAACATTTTGAGCTTTCTCTGAACGTTAAAGAAGGCACATATAAAGTTGGTGACAAAATTGAGGCAAAGCTCTCACTTAAAAATATTTCGGGAAGTGATACGGAAATAGGTTTAATAGAAGGCAGTTCACATATTCTATTCATTGATAAAGCCAGTGAATTCAGTTATACTAACGCAGCAGTGTATAAAACCAAGGCAACGATGAAAATAGGCGGTACTATAGATAGTAAAAAAGAAATTACACTGCCGTATGATGGCGATTTTAAACTGAAAGGCGTAATTGAATTTACCGAAAAAGATAAAGAAGGAAAAGATCAAAAGGTAAAGCTTGAAACAGGAGAGCTTTATGTAACAGCAAAGAAATAAAAAAGTTTGCTAGCTGACAGACGCTCAAAAAAGGCAGGCAGACGAAGAACAGGCGCTCGTCGCTGTATGGCAGATACAGCAGAGCGCCTGTTTTGATTTTACGTGCACGTGATTTTTCGATAGTCTGAAAGGAGTTTGCTAACTGCACACTCCTTTATTTTTAACTTAGATAAAAAGCGTTGTTCCTGCGTTTTCGTTGCTTGAAATGTATGTCGCTACGCCGCCAAGTTCAACCCCATCTATGAGTTCTTCTTTTTTAATTCCCATGAGTTCCATGCTCATTGTGCAGGCAACGAACCGTACGCCGACATTCATAGCATTTTTAATCATTGTTTCGATATCATCAACATTTTTATTTTTCATTATTCCTTTTATCATTTTAGGTCCTATTCCTAACATGTTCATGTTGGATAAAGGCAAATGACGTGCGCCTCTCGGCATCATAAAGCCGAACATCCTTTCAATAAAGGATTTTTTTACGTTTATATGACTAGAACGGCGCAGTACATTAAGTCCCCAAAACGTGAAAAACAAAGTTACTTTTTTCCCGCTGGCTGCGGCTCCCTGAGCTATTATCATTGATGCAAGCGCTTTATCAAGTGCTCCACTGAATACGACAATTGTTGCATTATCCTGCAATGGCTTTGAAACGGCACTGCATACGGATTGTCCTTTTTGTATCATTGCAACATAATTTCCGTTCTCATTTGTTAAAGAAATTAACTTATGTCCATTTGTCGCACACCAGTTTTCCACATCCTTTGAAAAACCAAAATCAGTAGCCTTAACGCGGATAAGGTCTCCGGGAGCGGCATTTTTAACAGCCTGATATGTCGCCATTAGGGGGCCAGGACATTGAAGCCCGCATGCATTTACCTCTGCAATGCTGTTTTTTGAAACAGTCTGATTGTCAGTATCTACCGATGGAGGTGCGGCTTTTTTCGTGTTTGTAAGAGGCTTATATCGTGCTGTTTTATAGGTAAGGTATCCGCCAGACAGGTTATAGAGTTTTGAATAACCTCTTCCACGCAGGATCATTAGCGCTATATGAGCTCTAAGACCGACTTGACAGGTCACGTAAATTGAAGCTTCTTTCGGGAGATTCAATTTATCAAGCTCATTGCGAAGACCGTCTACTGGTACGTTCACTGCACCCTCAATATGACCCGCTGAGAATTCAATAGGAGTACGCACATCTAGAAGAATTCCGCCATTTTTGATTATATCGTCAATCTCAGAATACTGAACGAAATCATAAAATCCGTCCAGCGTATTAGAAGCTATATATCCAAGAATATTTACAGGGTCTTTTGCAGAAGAGAAAGGAGGGGCATAACATAATTCCAGATCAGTCAAGTCACGCACCGTGCCGCCCAGTCGAATTACCGTTGAAATAACGTCAATACGTTTTTCTGTTCCATCTCTTCCAACTGCTTGAGCACCTAAGATTTTACCACTAGCTGGCGAGAAAAGAAGCTTAAAAGATATATTTGATGAGCCAGGGTAATAGGATGCATGATTGGCGCGGTGAGCATGAATTGCCTTATAAGCAATGCCTTTTGATTTTAACAGAGCTTCGTTGTTGCCTGTGGATGCAACAGTAAGATCAAAAACTTTGGCAACGTTAGTTCCTAACGATCCCTTATATTCAATGGGGAGCCCGTTGATATGGTCTGCTACAAGCCTTGCCTGACGATTGGCAGGGGAGGCGAGCGGAATGGCGGTTTTAGACCCGTCTACCAAATCGCTTAATTCAATAGCATCACCAACGGCATAAATGTCTGAAATAACCTTTCCAGTCTCAACGTCAAAAACCTGAAGCTGTTCATTTGTTTTGATATGACCGCGCGGACCTATTGAAATCCCTGCATTTTTAGCAAGGGTATTTTCCGGCGAAACGCCGATAGACATTAGAATCATGTCGGCTTTGAGTTCTGTTCCGCTCTCGAGCTTGATTATGCCGCCTTCCTTAAACTGTGAAATGCCATCATTAAGAATCAGGTCAACTCCGTGAGCGTTTAACTCTTGATGTACAAATTGTGCCATCTCTATGTCAAGTGGGCGTAATACCTGAGACAGCTTTTCGACGATAGTAACTTTGATGCCGGCTTTGGTCAGGTTCTCCGCCATTTCAACCCCTATAAAACCTCCGCCGATAACTGCCGCTGTCTTTGGCTTGTTTTCAACAATAGAACTTTTTATTTTATCAGTATCAGGAATATTGCGCAGGTAAAAAATATTTGATGTGCTTTCAATGCCCGGAATTGCAGGCTTTATAGGTTTCGCACCTGGTGAGAGTATCAAAATGTCAAAGATTTCCTCATATGTGGATTGTTTGACTTTGTCATATACTGTTACGGTTTTCTTTTGACGATTGACAGATACCACTTCGGACAGGTTGCGTATATCAAGATTAAATCTTTTAGACATCCCTTTAACCGTTTGAACCATAAGGTTTTCTCTTTCGCTTATTTCACCGCCGATATAATATGGAAGTCCACAGTTTGCAAATGAGATATACTCATCTCGTTCAAAAAGAATTATTTGATCATCCTCGTTTAACCTTCTCAGACGCGCTGCAACAGTTGCACCACCGGCGACTCCGCCGACAATAATGATTTTTTTCATTGTTCTGCCCCTCTCATATTATTTATTCACAATCGTCTATGTCTGACATAAGCATTTCGGCGATTGCAATAGCCTCTGGACTAACAACTTCATAGCAGATTTCCTTGCCCTGCCTTACGCCTTTTATTATTCCGACAGATTTAAGCTTTGCAAGATGCTGAGAAAGCCCGCTTTGACTAAGCCCCAGTTTTTCTTGTATTTTACCTACGTTACAACGGTGCTTTTGAAGCCCTCTTACTATACACAGTCTTTGCGGATGCGATAAAACCTTAAGCATTTCAGCCCTTTGTTCGAGCAGCTCCATATTCATATAGAAAAACTCCTTCTTAGAAACATATTATTATATTAATATATTACGATATGATAATATATTAGTCAATAAAAAATGTATCTATTTATAACAAAAGGATATAATAAAATAGATAATTTATATAAGGTGGATTTTATGGGGCAAAGATTACTAAAAAATATTGATGCTTCTAAGGTACTCGATTTAAATTCTTTAGTTGATTATAACAATGGACAGGTAGTTAGCAGGACATTAGTGCAAAACAAAGCAGTAAGTATAACATTATTTGCTTTTGATTCAGGTGAAGAGATCGGAGCGCACGTATCTGAAGGAGAGGCAATGATATGCATTCTTGATGGAAACGCGCAGATTACTATCGGTGAAGATACTTTTATTTTAGATAAAGGTCAAACTATTGTTATGCCTGCTGGCATACCGCATGCAGTTTTTGCAAATTCTAAGTTTAAAATGCTTCTAACAGTTGTATTTCCGTTATAAAACGAAAGGAGAAAATTTATGAAAGCATATCTTGACAGAGATGGGTGTATTGCCTGCGGGCTGTGCGCCGAAACATGCCCTGAAGTATTCAGAATGGCAGATGACGGCTTTGCTGAAGTTATTCAGGAACATGTACCTGAAGAGGTTGCCGATTCAGCCTCGGAAGCCAGGGAAGGCTGTCCCGTTTCGGTCATTTCAATTGAGGAATAAGCGTTTTGTCGTTAAAGAGCTGAATTCATTTTTTTTAGAAATGGATGTCAGCTCTTTTTTACGGTTATGGATAATTGATATAACTTGAGTAATAAAGGTTGAAAAAACGATACAAAATTACTATAATTATTTTGAAGAATAAAAATTAGACTTTATGGGAGTGCAGATGAGAGTTTTATATTTTAATGGGAATGTTTACTGCCATGACAAAATTTTGAATAATGGCAGCTTTATTGTTGAAGAGGGAAAATTTGCTTGGATAGGATCTAAAGACAAGGCTCCGAGAGCGGATAAAGTAATTGATTTAAATGGCGCTGCTGTAGTACCCGGATTTATCGATGTACATACTCACGGGTTTGGCGGAATCAGCGTAATGGATGCAGCTAAGGATCCGAATAAATTAATACAGCTTTGCAAAATGTTTGCCCGGAATGGGGTAACATCTTTTTTACCCACTACGCTTACTGCGTCTTTAGAAGAATTAAAGGAAGTTTTCGGTGCCATTCGAGATTTAGCTGAGGCTGAAACAGGAGGGGCAAGGATAGTCGGAGTAAATGCTGAGGGCCCGTACATAAGTACACACAAAGCAGGGGCGCAAAACCCTGAGTTTATTAGATCAATAAATAAAGACGAAATTCAAAATCTGCTATCCGATTTTGAAAATATTAAAATTATAACCATTGCACCTGAACTTGAAGGTGCTGTGGATTTAATAAAGGAGATATCCGATAAGACAATAGTATCGATCGGGCATACTGACACGGGCTATGACGATGCATGCAGAGCGATTGAAGCCGGCGCCCGCAACATGACACATCTTTTCAATGCTATGTCGCCCATGTCGCATAGGGATCCTGGAGCGGTTGGTGCGGGCCTTTTTTCTGATGTATACGTTGAGCTTATATGTGACGGACATCATGTTCATCAAGATGTCTTAAACTTTGTTTGCAATGTCAAAAACAAAGAAAAAATACTGCTTATTACTGACAGTGTAAACCCCGCAGGCTGTGAGCCGGGCGAATATGATTTTGCAGGTCTTCCGGTTGTGGTGAATGAAGAAGCAATTGTTTTAAAGAATGGCGGTAATCTTGCAGGAAGTGCTCTTACTATGGACAGGGCACTGCGAAATATTATTCGTTTTTCAGGCATGCCGCTTGAAGAAGCGTTGAATTTTATAACCGCTAATCCTGCTCGTCTGCTGGGAATCGATCATAGAACAGGTACACTATCAGTTGATATGGATGCTGATTTTGTGCTGCTTGATGAATCATACAACGTGATTGCGACTTATGTTGGCGGCAATTGCGTTTATTCAGCCATAGGAGATGATACATGAGCTATTTAAAACATGCATCGTCTCGGTTTTATAAATACCTGTTTTCATATGTCTTGATTTTAACTCTTGTTCTTGCCTTTTTCGGCTCAATAGTTTACGGCAGTCTTCTTACGGCTGTTCGTAAAGATATTGAGGCAAATTATATAGACAGCCTTGTCCAGATTCAGCGCGTTCTCGACAACAGATTTGTCGAGCTTTATAGGGTTGCCCTGGAAATATCGGAGAACCCTATACTGTCAAAAAGACAACTGCATAATTCGGGATACGATGTATATCTTGGAGTTCAGGAACTTAGGAAATATAACACGAATAATGCATATTTTGATGAAATTGCTCTTTACTTTTTAGGGGATCCTGATGAGAAGATTTACACTTCTTCTTACGACTCAGATCTTTCGCTTTTTTTTAACAGATTGAACGCATATTCTAATTGGAACGAAGAACAATTCAAAAATGATGTCGGAAAGCTTCAAAGTCCTACAACGAGACCACTTGAGAATGTAAGAATTTTGAATATTTCAGACAAAAAATATATGACGCATATATATCCAATTCCCATATATTCAACTAAGCCGAATGCCGTCATCATGTTCCTAGTTGATGAGTCGGTTTACAAGGAAATGTTTGCTAACATTTGTGAAAAAAACAAGGGGTTTGCTTTTGTTTTTGACGAGAATAAAAAACTGTTGGTTAGCATTTCGGACAACCAGCCAGACGATATTTCATCGCACCTTTTAAAAAACATAAACTTGTCATCTGATAAGTCAATTGATAAGATAAAATATAAAGGCATTGAATATTCAGTCGTAAAACATGTTTCACCGTATAACAATTATACATATGTTGCAGCAAGCCCTACACAAATTTATATGAGCCAGTTCTGGGCACAGCGCAATGTTTTTTATATTAGTATATTTATAATTTTCCTTGTTGGCGCTGCTATATCGCTTATGCTTGCTTTGAGTGCTTATAAACCTTTAAAAGAACTTGCCAATACATTTAAGGAATATAACAGTGAGAATGAAAAGGACGCTGACAAGGATGAATTTGAAGTAATCTCAAATCTGTTTAGGAATGTTTCCGCAGAAAATAAGGATCTGGTTGACAAATTAAACAATGACCAATCTGTTTTACAAAATATATTTATTTTAAAACTTTTGCGCGGCAAATTAAAAAATGAACAAAAAATAGCGGATGTTGCTCAGAATGTAGGCGTAAAACTGCCATATAACAGCTGCTGTACTGCGATAATATACTTTGACCAGTATAAAGATGAAACAGACAAGGACAGGGAGAATTTTGACCTTATAAAGTATGCTATACGCAATGTGTCTGAAGAAATGGCGGCTTCGATTGGTATTTGTCATACTGTTGAGCTTGAAAACGGAAGAAGTATGGCGATGCTGTTTAATTTTGATACAAAACATGAGATAAGATCTCAGATTGAACGCTTGGCATTCGCTTTAAAGGAATTTTTTAAATCTAATTTTGAAATTACGATAACTGTTGGCATCGGCGGTATAGTAAACAGTATCATGAATGCGGGTGTCTCCTTCTCGCAAGCTGAAAGAAGTGTAAACTACAGGCTCCTTAAGGGGAACGACTCAATTATCAGTTTTGAGGATATAAAAAATCATGATAATCAAATGTATAGTTATCCGGCAGAACTTGAATCTGACTTGATTCTCGCGATTAAAACAGGGGATAGCGATAAGGTGCGCAGCGTAACGTCTAACATTCAAAATTATATTTTAAATAACATTGCAAGCCCTAAGTCAGCACGTATTGTATGTATAGGTATTATCAATTCACTGCTTAAAGCTGTTGAGGATATGAACCTAAGCGCGAATAATACGCTGTATGCCGGAACCGGAAGCCTTATAATGGATGAATTTGAAACAGTAAATTCACTCGTAGAAAGAATCACAGATTTTTGCTTGGAAATATGCAAGGATATAGAAGTATCCAAAGAAAGTAAAAATGTAAAGCTTCGAGAGATGGCGCTTAGCGTAATCAATAACGAATTAACTAATCCAAACCTAACCCTTGAGTATATTGCATCAAAATGCAGTGTATCGCCTTCCTATTTGAGCAGATATTTTAAAGACCAGACTGGTACGACCTTAATTCAATATATAAATACGCTTAGAATAGAAAAAGTTAAAACTCTGCTAAAGGAAACGGATCTTTCTATAAGAGATATACTTTTGCAAGTAGGTTATTTTGATGAATCGAACTTTATCAGAAAGTTTAAAAAGTCTGAGGGGATAACGCCGATTCAGTACAGAAATATTGCTAGAGAAAGTTTGAACAAAAATTAAAAAATCTCGGTCGCTGAAAAGGTGACCGAGATTTTTCATAGACGAACAAATAAATATTATTTAAGCGTTCGTTATATCAGTTTACTATTATGTAAAAAAAAGCTAATGGTTTACACAAATTGAATATAGAAATTAAAAATATATTACACTATGATGAAAAGGCAGAGATAAACCCTAAGCAAATCTTTTAAAGGAGAAATTACAGTGAAGAAAGTATCAAGGATATTAGCGATAATTCTTTCGCTAGTTATAACTTCATCATTGCTAAGCTCATGCGCCGCCGCAAAACCGAGTAAACAGACAGCGGCTGAGAAAAACATACCGAATTTCAACGCTACCGGTTTTCCAATAGTAAAAGAGCCGATAACTCTAAAATTTATGGTTTCAAAAACCGCGTCACAAGAAGATTATGCCAATACAATGATCTGGAGCGAATACGAAAAGAAAACCAATATACATATTGATTGGGATGCAGTTTTATCGAATAATATTGCTGAGAAGCGTAACTTGGTGCTCGCATCCGGCCAGAACCTGCCTGACGCTTTCTATCGTGCAGGGTTTGGAAGAAATGACCCCATGAAATATGGAAAAGAGGGCTTGTTTATCCCGCTCAATAATCTTATTGACAAGTATGCGCCTAATTTAAAAAAGGTTCTGAATGATTATGATGCGGTGCGTAAAAGCCTTCCGGCTCCTGATGGAACTATATACGCATTGCCGGCTGTAACAGATTGCTATGAGAACGAAATGAACCAAAAGCTTTTTATCAATACAAAGTGGCTTGAAAAAGTGGGAAAGAAAATGCCTACAACACTTGACGAATTATACGATGTGCTGAAAGCATTTAAAACACAGGATCCAAATGGTAATGGTAAGCAGGACGAAATACCTTTTACTGCAACAAATACTACGCAGATATTCAACGTGCTTAAGGGTTCATATGGAATGATGAACAAGGGTCTTACTCATTCAAAAGTCGATGTTGATCCTGCTACTGGAAAATTACGCTTTCTACCTATAACAAATGAGTTCAGAGAGATGCTTTCTTTCCTTAACAAGCTCTATAAAGAAGGTCTTATGGATGAGGAAATATTCACAATGACTAGCGCAAAAATCACTGCGAAAGCATCTCTGAATGTTCTTGGCTCAACTGCGGATATCATCACAACACAGCTTGGCAATTACGGTGGCGATTTTGCCGGAATTCCTAAGCCTCTTAAAGGCCCATATAAAGACCTAATGTACACTGCAATCAGAAGTCATATCAGCACACAATGCGCTGTTACAATAACAAGTACAAATAAATATCCCGAAGCTACTATGCGCTGGTTGGATTACTTCTATTCAGAAGAAGGCGGACGCATGTATTTTATGGGTATTGAAGGGAAATCATATCATAAGACAGCTGATGGAAAATATGAATTTTTGCCTGATATACTGTCGCAAGTAGGTAATGGGAAAACATTTGACCAGGTTGTTGCGAAGTATGTTCCTTATATGGGCGGCGGCAATCCAGCTCTCATGAAAGGCGAATATTTCTATGGATCGGAGATGCTTCCGGGGCAAAAAGAAGCGGCCGACTATATGATGCCGTATGTTCCTAAAGATTTGTGGGGATACTTTAGTTATACCCCTGAAGAAAATGAAAGAATTGACTCGCTTGAGGCAGATATGTTCAAGGGACATTATGATGTTATGATTCCTAAATTTATCAGCGGGGAAGTTAATGTTAATGACGATGCTGAGTGGCAGAAATTCGTTGATGCGTTTTATCAGATGGGACTAGACGAGTATATGAAGATTTACCAAACTGCACGTGAAAGATACGAAAAAGCATAAAAGTACAAATTGAGATAGAGAGTTAGAGTAATGTGTAGAAGGTTAAGAACCTATTGCTCATGGGGATTCCCCTTCCCCGCAAAAGACTGCCGTAATATTACGGCAGTCTTTTGCACTTCTAACCATTGTTAAAGTTTTACTGCAAGTTAACACGAAATTATGCTTAAAAAATTCGCAAAATGATATTGAAAAAGTGCAATTTTTCACAATACATCCACGTAAATCAATGATATAATGAAATTAATTAATTTAGAGGGGATGTATGATTGATGCGCAGAAACATAAGGTTTGTTTCTCTGTCATTAGCTGTGTTAATGCTTGCATCGTTTTTGGGAGCATGTTCACCTAAACGGGCGGCTGGCAAAGCAGTTGACGCCGAAACAAAAGCACGGCTTGAAAATCTAAATACCAGCGGCGAATTTCCAATAGTAAAACAGCCAATAACCCTTAAGTTTATGGTTAGCCGGGATCCGTCTCAGAGCAGCTATAAAGACATTCTGATATGGTCAGAGTATGAAAAAAAGACGAATATTCATATCGACTGGGACGAGGTGCCAGCTACGTCAATTGGAGAGAAGCGTAATCTTGTACTGGCATCCGGGCAGAATCTTCCCGATGCGTTTTTCCGCTGTAGTTTTAATGGCCGTGATACTGCAAAATATGGCGCTCAAGGCGTATTTGTAAAACTTAATGATTACATTGACAAATATATGCCAAATTTTAAAAAAGTGGCTAGCCAGTATGAAGATGTAAAAAAAGGTCTTCCAACCGTTGATGGCACGATTTATGCGCTGCCATGCGTTTCAGATTGTATAGAGCAGGAGATCAACCCTAAAATATTTTTGAATACCGATTTCATCAAAAACGTTAATGGGACAATGCCTAAAACAACAGATGAGCTTTATACATTACTGAAAAAGTTCTACGATGAAGACGCAAATAAGAACGGTAAGAAAGATGAAATCCCGATAACAGCCAGCTCACTGACAAATCTTACACATGCATTCAAAGGGGCTTTTGGTTTAATGAACAGAGGCAGCGTTCATGTGAATGTTGACGTTGATCCTAAATCAGGCAATTTGAGATTTATTCCTACTGCGCCGGAATTTCGTCAGATGCTTGAATATCTCCACAAGCTATACAACGAACATCTTTTAGACTCTGAAGTTGTAACTATGACTTCTTCAAAAATTATTTCTAAGGATGCGGTTAACGCACTCGGAGGAATGATTTACACGTCGACTTCCGTTCTTGATTCGGAACGAGTAAAGAAATATGAAGGCATTCCGGAAGCTTTACAAGGGCCTAATGGAGATAAAACATGGGCGGCATGCCGCTCGCATATTTCGAATCTTGGCGCTTTTACTATGACAAATACAAATAAAAATCCTGAAGCAACCATGCGCTGGATGGATTATTGGTATGGCGATGAAGGTTCCAGAATGTTCTTCCTTGGCGTTGAAGGTGTTTCATACCAGAAGAATTCTGACGGCAAATATGATTTTATTCCCGAAGCTATTCAAATTCCAAAAGGTTCAAACCTTAATCAGGTTATTGCAAAATATGTTCCATATGCCGGCGGCGCAAATCCTGCACTTTTAAAATCTGATTATTTCCGCGGGAGTGAGATGGCTCAGGCATCCGCACAGGCGGCCCATAATATGATTTCATATCTTCCAAAAGACATATGGGGCTGGTTTAGCTATACAGAAGAAGAATCAGATCAGCTATCAAGTCTTGAGGCAGATCTGTTTAAAGGACACTATGATATTGCAGTGCCTGCATTTATAACCGGGCAGACTCCAATCAATGATGAGACTTGGAATCAATATGTAGCTAAATTTAATGAGATCGGACTTCAGAAATACATGGATATTTATAAAGCCGGTTACGATCGTTATAAAAAGGCAAAATAAGTAGAAATCGCATTTTAGTGGGCTATATTTTGAGATAGAGATTATATATGGCATTATTTGGGATTGAAAGTTTACTTTAAAATTAAGGCTGCCAGTAATGGCAGCCTTTGTATATAATTTTTGTATATTTTATATAAGTAACATAAACTATTTTTGTGTATATTGTTAAAAAATAATTATAGATTCATTATTTGTTTACA
This sequence comes from Bacillota bacterium, assembly GCA_030705925.1. Taxonomy (NCBI): domain Bacteria; kingdom Bacillati; phylum Bacillota; species Bacillota bacterium. The sequence goes on along the minus strand of JAUZPM010000015.1, from coordinate 26,632 downwards.
CATTATATACAATGTGATAAAATATATAAGTAAAAATCCCAAATTTTTATAATAAGGAGAGAGAGAGCAAAATGAGAACACAATTGCGAGTTCTATCACTAGCAACCGCATGTGTTTTGGCAGCTACGATGCTTAGCGGATGCGGTCCTTCACAAAGCGTTGCAGGTAAAAAGGCTAAAGACCCTGCTGCTGAGGCAAGACTTGCAAACATGAACAAAGAGGGTTTCCCCATTGTAAAACAGCCGATAACGCTAAAATTTATGGTTGGCAGAAACAGTGCACAGAGTGACTGGGCATCAATTTTAACTTGGCCTACATACGAAAAGAAGACTAATATTCACATTGATTGGGATGCAGTGCTTTCAGACAATCTTGCTGAAAAACGCAACCTTGTTCTTGCTTCCGGTCAGAATCTGCCTGATGCATTTTTCCGCTGCAGTTTCAGCACCCCAGACGTTCAGAAGTATGGTGCAGACGGCACATTTTTAAAGATCAACGATTATCTGGATTATATGCCGAATTTCAAACAGGTTCTTGATAAATACGACGATATCCGCAGAGGCTTGCCTTCTGTAGACGGATCAATTTACTCATTGCCCGGTCTTACTGATTGTCCTGAAATCGAGCTTAATCCAAAAATTTATTTAAATAAAAAATTCATGGATAATGTCGGCGCTACTATGCCGAAATCTTTGGATGATTTATATAATACCCTTAAGTTAATGCTCGATAAGGATGCAAATAAAGACGGTAAGGCTGATGAAGTTCCGTTAACATCTAACTCATGGAAAACATTACGTAACGCCTTAATGGGTGCATATGGACTTATGAACAGGGGTTCAACACACCAAAACATTGATATTGATCCTAAAACAAATAACTTAAGATTTATTCCAACGGCACCTGAATTCCGTCAGCTTGTTGAATATATGCATAAGTTATATTCTGAAAAATTAATTGATAATGAGATATTTACAATTAAAAGTTCAAATGTAACTGCAAAAGTTGAAGCAGATCTCGTTGGCGGTATAGTTCATACAAACACTACTCTTGCAGGCAATAAGCACGTTGATGACTTCACTGGAATTACTGAAGCATTGCAGGGACCAAACGGCGATAAACTTTGGACGGGAATTAGAGGACATATGTCCACAAAAGGCAGTTTTTCTATAACGAAAACAAATCAATATCCAGAAGCAACTGCCCGTTGGATGGACTATTGGTTCAGCGATGAGGGCGCACGCCTATACTACATGGGAGTTGAAGGCGAGTCGTATTATGTAACTTCGGACGGCAAGTATGAATTTATTCCGGAGAAGGTTAAAGTTCCTGAAGGCTCAACTTATGATCAGACAGTTGCCAAGTTTACACCATATGCAGGTGGCGGCAACCCGGCTCTTGCTTTATCTAAGTATTTCAAGGGTGCAGAACTTCTGCCAATTCCTCAGAAATGTGCACAGGATCTTTCAAAGTTCACTCCAAAGGAAGTATGGGGATTCTTTAACTATACCGATGAAGAAACGAATCGTATGTCATCTATTGAAGCTGACATGTTTTCAGGTTTTTATGACACAGCTATTCCTAACTTTATCTCTGGTCAGACACCTCTTAACGATCAGACTTGGGCAGATTACGTTGCTAAGTTTGATAAAATGGGATTAGCAGAGTACATGAAGATTTATAAAAGCGGATACGATCGCTATAAATCTATAAAATAAGGGGAAAAAATGAATATTAGAACAAGGATATTGTCAGTTATCACTGCCTCTGTTTTTGCTGCTTCCATGCTGTCAGGTTGCGCTGCCAAACCAACCTCTGCCGCTAAAAAGACTAATGATCCGGTTGTTGCCGCACGACTTGAAAACCTCAACTTGCAAGGATTTCCGATTGTTAAACAACCTATCACGCTAAAATTTATGGTCGGCAGACATTATACGCAAGACAGCTATGCTAATATTCTTACTTGGCCTACATATGAAAAAATGACAAATATCCATATTGACTGGGATGAGGTTCTGATGGATAATATCTCAGAAAAACGGAACCTTGTGCTTGCGTCAGGTCAGAATCTTCCAGATGGCTTTTTCAGATGTGGGTTTGCCCAGCGTGATCCTCAAAAATATGGTACTCAGGGATTATTTGTAAAGTGGAATGATCTTGTAGATCAATATATGCCGAACTTTAAAAAAGTAATGTCTTCGATGGATGATGTAAAAAAAGGTCTTCCGTCTGTTGATGGCTCTATTTATGCTTTGCCATCAGTTAGTGACAGCATTGAAATGGAAGTAGGCACTAAGCTTTACATGAATCAAAAATATCTAGATAAAATAGGCAAAAAGTTGCCGACGAATTTAGATGAGCTTTATGATGTTTTAAAAGCAATGCGTGATAATGACGCAAATGGTAACGGTAAGCAGGATGAAATACCGCTTTCACTAAGTTCATTGTCTACTCTTCTGAACGGTTTTAAAGGTGCGTTTGGTCTTATGAACCGAGGTTACTGGCAGGGGAATGTTGACGCTGACCCTAAAACTGGGAAACTTCGTTTCATTCCTACGGCCCCCGAGTTTCGTCAGATGCTTGAATATTTGAATAAGCTTTATAAAGAAAAGCTTATCGATAACGAAGTATTCACAAACACAAGTGCGAAAGTTACGGCAAAAGTCGAAATGGGGGTTGTTGGGTCGTTCCTACACACCAATACAACTATTGCCGGCAGTAAGTATGTGAATGATTATACAGGACTTACTGAGGCACTCAAAGGACCAAATGGCGACAAAATGTGGGCAGCAATCAGAAGCAAGATGAACGGAAAAGGCGCTTTTGCCATGACGCCAAATGATCAGTATCCTGAGGCAACTGCACGCTGGATGGATTATTGGTATGGTGAAGAGGGCTCTAAACTTTTCTACTTGGGTGTGGAAGGCGTGTCATTTGAAAAGACCAGCGACGGCAAATATCAGTTTATACCTGATAAAATAAAGATTAAGCCGGGGTCTACTTATGATCAAACTGTTGCTAAATTCTCCCCATATGCCGGTGGCGGCAGCCCTGTAATTGCACTTTCTAAATATTTCCAAGGCGCTGAGATGCTTCCTGTCCCCGCAAAGGCTGCACAGGATATGCAGAAATATGCGCCGAAGGAACTCTGGGGATATTTCAATTATACCGATGAGGAATCTGAAGAACTGGCGTCACTTGAAGCAGATATGTTCAAGGGATATTATGATAATATTGTTCCAAAATTCATTTCAGGCGATACACCTCTTAATGATCAAACATGGAACGATTATGTTGCCCAGTTCGATAAATTAAACCTCAAGAGATTAATGGAAATTTACAACACTGGATACGATCGATATAAAAACATGAAGTAATTTTAAATACCAAAGCATGGGAATTTTCTCGTGCTTTGGTATAAAAGTGTAAACGATTACATTTAGGGGGTATTATATGAAAATTCACCATAGAATTACTGCGCTAATGCTTTCTGCTTTAATGATTGTTCCTATACTTGGCGGTTGTCAAAGAAAGATAACTGCTGCAGGGGCAAAAGCTAACCTTGATCCAGCCGCAAAGCAAAGGCTTGAAAATTTAAATCCAAACGGCGAATTTCCAATTGTTAAACAGCCTATAACATTAAAATTTATGGTTGGGCAGCATGAATACCAAAAGGATTATGCAAATATTCTCGTTTGGGGGGAGTATGAAAAAAAGACTAACATACATATTGATTGGAACGTTGTTCCTAATGCCTCAATCAAAGAAAAACGCAATCTTGTATTAGCGTCAGGGCAGGATCTTCCTGATGGGTTTTATCGTTGCAGTTTTGGCTCAAAGGATGTACAAAAATATGGTGAGCAAGGCCTGTTTTTAAAAATCAATGATTTGATTGATAGTTACATGCCTAATTTTAAGAAATTGACTACCAGTATGGATAGCGTAAGAAAATCACTGCCCGATGCGGAGGGGAATATTTACGCTCTGCCGGCTATTCAAGACGCACCTGAAGTTCAGATGCATCCAAAACTGTTTATTAATAAAAAGTTTATGGATAAAATCGGAGTGAAAAAACTTCCTACCACAACTGATGAGTTTTATGAATTATGCAAAGCTATGAGAGACAAAGATGCCAATGGGAATGGTAAGGCTGATGAAATTGCGCTGACATCAAATTCTTGGGGCACTATTCTTCGTGGCCTTTATGGTGCATATGGCTTGCAAAACAAGGGATACAGAAACGCTAATGTTGATCTTGATCCGAAAACGAACAAGCTTCGCTTTATTCCAACTGCACCTGAATTCCGCCAGCTTCTTGAATATGTTCACAAGATGTATGCTGAAAAACTGCTTGATAATGATATATTCCAACCTTCAGCAACTTTAAATACTAACATAATAGCAAAAAGTTCTATGGATTTAGTCGGCGGTCTTATGTACATTAATCTGGTTCTTTTAAGCAATGATAAAATGAATGATTTTACCGGGATAGAAGAAGCTCTTAAGGGACCAAACGGGGATAAACAATGGAACGCAATAATGGCTAATAATGCAACAAAAGGCGCGTTTGCATTTTCAAAAACGAATCCTTATCCTGAAGCTACTGCACGCTGGCTTGATTACTGGTACAGTGACGAAGGGTCAAGAATGTTCTACCTCGGAGTAGAGGGAAAAACATATTTCAAGGATACCGACGGAAAGTATAAATTTAAACCAGAAGTCTTGAAATCAAATGATCCCGGACAGAATTATGATGCCATTGTATCTACCATTACTCCTTTTGCCGGAGGCGGCAATCCGACTCTGCTGCTTTCGAAGTATTTTACAGGTAACGAGATGGCAGATGTTCCTGCAAAGGCTGCCAAAGATTTGTATAAATATGCGCCAAAGGAGGTCTGGGATTATTTCATTTATACAACCGATGAAATGGATCGCATGGCATCCTTGGAAGCGGATATGCTTACAGGCTATTATAACAATGTAGTTCCAGAGTTTATTTCGGGTAAAAGACCGATCAATGATCAGACATGGAATGATTATGTTGCACAGTATGATAAAATGGGACTTTCCGAATATATGGAAATCTATAACAGGGGATACGAAAGATATAAAAAGGCTTAATATACAATTATATATATTGCAATTTATACATAATTGTATTTGACTTTTCTCCTCTAATTTAGTAGAATTAATATGTTAAGCGGAAAGGTGAAAATTAATAATCCTCTAACCTTTCTTAATCTTAATCTGTACTTTTGACTGCCGAATAAAAATATGGAAGTTGTATTTTTATTCGGTGGTCTTTGGTGTTAAAGCATAGACAATAATTTTATGAGAGGAATGTGATAGGTTTAGAGAAATTATTTATTTTATTATGATAAATCCATAAGATTTATCATTAAAATAATGTAGTCAATAGGGAACAGAGACCTTGTTTGACGTAAATAAGAGAGGGAGAGAGGGGTTTATTTGGCTATCACCAAAGCGCAAACTATCACTAAAGTACAAACTATAAACAAAAAGTCTGTCACGAAATACTCACAAGGGCGTGCAATAAGAAAAGCATTTGCAAATAACTGGGATCTGTATTTGCTGCTGGTGCCAGTAATTGCGTATTTTATTATTTTTGCATATTGGCCAATGTTTGGAGTGCAGATAGCGTTTAAAGATTTTAAAAGCGCACCTGGAATTTGGGGCAGCCCTTGGACAGCACAGCATGGGCTTAAACATTTTATAAGGTTTTTTAACAGCTCGCAATTTATAAATATTGTTTGGAATACGATTTCCATAAGTATTTACAGTTTAGTTGCAAGATTTCCAATTCCTATTATTCTGGCGTTACTTATTAACGAACTTAAAAGCGTAAAGTTTAAAAAGACAGTTCAGATGGTTACATATGCGCCACACTTTTTATCAACTGTAGTTTTGGTTGGCATGATTTCCGTTCTGTTTTCTGCACCTAGTGCATTAATGGAAACTGGCGGTATAGTCAATACGATAATTATTAAGCTTGGGATGCAGCCTATAAAATTTGTTACTGATCCCGGTTGGTTTAAGCACCTTTATGTATGGTCTGGTATATGGCAGAGTACAGGTTGGGGCTCTATTATTTATATTGCTGCTCTCGCAGGAATAGATATTCAGCAGTATGAAGCTGCTATGGTTGACGGTGCTACTAAAATGCAGCGCCTGATTCATGTTACTCTTCCTGGCATCATGCCTACTGCTATTACACTATTTATACTTGATGTCGGCAAAATCATGAATGTTGGTTTTGAAAAAGTATTTTTAATGCAAAACGGTTTGAACTTAAGTGCCGCCCAGGTTATTTCAACATATGTTTATGATGTTGGACTTAAAGGCGCTGAATATAGTTTCTCAACCGCCGTTGGCTTATTCAATTCGGCTATCAACTTTGCTTTGCTGATTGCAGTAAACAATATCAGCAGAAAAGTTTCCGAAACGAGTTTGTGGTAAGGAGGAGAGAAACATGGCACTTTTTAAAAAGAATAGTATGGCTATAAAACAGACTGCTGCCGACAGAACATTCGATATTATAAATGTTACTCTGCTTACAATTGTTTTGCTTATTGTACTCTATCCGCTGGTTTATGTTATCAGTGCTTCTATAAGCGATCCAATGCTAGTGCTGCAGGGGAAGGTTACGCTTTTTCCTAAAAGGCTAACACTTAGCGCATATAAAATGGTTTTTAAAGACGACTCAATAATGAATGGTTATAAAAATACTATTTTTTATACAGTGTTGGGTACAATATGCAACTTGATTATGACCATCATGTGCGCATATCCTTTGTCAAGAAAAGACCTTGCTGCAAGACAGCAGATTACATTTTTTATTTCATTTACAATGTTTTTCAGTGGCGGTATGGTTCCAACATACTTGGTTATACAGAAACTAGGATTATTAAACAATTACTGGTCACTGATCCTTCCGGGCTTAATCAGTGTTTGGAACATGTTGATCATGAAAAACTACTTTCAGAGCTCTATACCTTATGAACTGCAGGAGGCAGCTAAAATTGACGGCTGTTCTAATATAGGTATTCTTATAAAACTTGTAATGCCGCTTTCAGTTCCAATAGTCGCCGTAATGGTGATGTACTACGGTGTCGGACATTGGAATGAATATTTTAACGCAATGATTTACCTAAATAATGAAAAGCTTTATCCGTTACAGCTTGTTTTAAGAGGAATACTTATTCAAAACGATATGTCAAATATGACAAACGAATCGTCAATGGTCGATCAGCAACTTTTAGCAGAATCAATAAAATATGCAGTGATTATCGTGTCATCTATTCCTGTTCTTATGCTGTATCCTCTTCTTCAGAGATACTTTGTCAAAGGCGTTATGGTTGGCGCAATAAAAGGTTAAATATTATCTTCGAAAAAGCCATATGTCGACCTGAAAAGGTTTGTTCATATGGCTTTTGTTATAAAATATAATTATGGGGTATTTAATATGAAACTAGGCGTAATAGTTAGAGCAAGGTCTACTGTTGAACTTGCGTCTGAATTTAAAAAAGCGATAGACATGGGTTTTGAAACATGTCAGTTAGTAATATGGGAAGAACAGCTTCTAACCGAAGAATTTGCTCAGAAGGTTATTAGCGCAAAAAATGAAACCGGAATAGATATCACAGCATTCTGGTGTGGGTGGCAGAAGCCTGTAACATGGAATTTCTATGAAGGTCAGGCTACCCTTGGGCTGATTCCAACAGCTTATCGTCATGCACGCACGCAAATGCTCTTAAAAGGTTCCGATTTTGCAAAATTAATAGGCGTAAACAATCTTGTAACACATGTTGGATTTATGCCTGAAAACCCATTATCAGAAGAATATTCGGGTACAATTGTCGCTCTTAAGCTAATAGTTAAGCACTGTAAAGATAACGGTCAGAATTTTTTATTTGAGACCGGCCAAGAAACTCCAATAACGCTTAAACGTGCTATACAGGATATCGGTATGGATAATGTCGGTATTAATCTAGACCCTGCAAACTTGCTTTTGTATGGAAAGGCAAATCCTGTTGATAGTCTTGATGTATTCGGGGAGTATGTCATGGGCGTCCATGCAAAGGACGGAGAATATCCTACTGACGGCAGATCGCTTGGACAGGAAAAACCGCTTGGTGAGGGAAGAGTTAATTTTCCAGCTTTAATTAGCAAATTAAAACAAATTGGTTATGACGGACCTCTTACGATAGAAAGAGAAATAAGCGGGGATAAACAAATAGAAGATATTATTAAGGCAAAGAAGCTGCTTGAAGCATTAATCTAACAGCGCAAATTGTTCAAAACTAAAAAAAAGACAGATAAATTAACATTAAAGTCGATGCCGGGTATGGGATATTTCCCATTCCGGCTTTGTTTTTAAAATAAGATGATTGAAATGAACAGTATATTACAAAACATTAAATGTTTTTACTTTACATTTTTACTACCCAAGGTTACAATAAAGTGATTAATGGTTTGGAGGTTATATAATGGATAAAGAACAGCTTAAAAACCCTGCCGCAGTGTATCGTCAGGCACCTTTTTGGAGCTGGAATGATCATCTTGATGCAGACGAGCTGAAACGCCAGATTAATGATATGGTCGAAAAAGGTTGGGGCGGATATTTCATGCATTCTCGTGTTGGACTTGTAACTGGCTATATGTCTAAAGAATGGATGGATATGACTAATGCCTGTGCGGAAGAAGCATCAAAAACAGGGACAACGGCATGGCTTTATGATGAAGATCGCTGGCCTTCAGGCACTGCAGGCGGAGAGGTCTCAAAACATGAGGAATATCGCGGCCGTTCACTTGTATTTTTAAAAAAGAATGAAATAACAAAAGATGATTCTGTTCTGCAAAACGTCGTGACTGTAGACGGAGACAGATATATTTGCAAAAGGATTCTTCCTATGGGGCATCCGCGTTTTAACGGGACTAATTATGTTGATCTAATGAATCCTAAAGCAGTTAGGGAATTTATTGATTGTACGCATGAAAGATATAAAAAGAATTGCGGAAAATATTTTGGAAAAGAAATTCCCGGTATTTTCACAGATGAGCCATGCTATTTATACTGCAATAATTATAAAGGGACACCTGTAGTGCCGTGGTCTGATTATTTACCGGACTTTTTCAAAAAATTAAAGGGTTATGATATAACGAATCATATTAAAGAGCTGTTTTTAGATTGCGGTGATTATCATAAAACTCGTTTTGATTTTTACGATGCTGCCACTCGCCTATTTGTTGAGAGTTTCACAAAGCAGTATTATGATTGGTGCAGCGAAAATAAAATGAAGATGACAGGTCATTTTATGAAAGAGGATGACCTAGTAGGGCAGACTATGTGGATCGGTGCCGCAATGCCCCAGTATGAATTTATGCACTGGCCGGGTATAGATAAATTACATAGACATATTGAGCAGGTTATAACGGTGAAACAGTTGACATCTGTTGCAGATCAGCTGGATAAAGAAAAAGCTATGTGCGAAGTTTATGGATGCATTGGGCAGCAGTCGAATTTTTATGATCGCAAATGGATTTCCGACTGGGAAGCTATTTTAGGAATCAATTTTATTAATCCTCATCTTTCACTTTATTCAATGCGTGGAGAGCGCAAACGCGATTATCCTGCAAATTTATTCTACCAACAGCCATGGTGGGATGACGAACGTAAATTCGCAGACTATCTTGGAAGAGTCAATTACGTTGTTTCTAATGGGAAAAGAAAAACAGATATTCTTATCATACATCCAATCTCAAGTGTCTGGAGCGAATATACTCCGTTAGACGGGGAAGCAGCCATGCCTCTCAAAAAGGGAATATATAATAAGAATTTCGACAGCCTATCTAGAAAGTTGCTTTCAGAAAACCTTGATTTCCATTATGGCGACGAGATATTGATGGAGAAATATGGCCGGGTTGAAAATGGGAAATTAGTTATAGGTAATTGCTCATATTCAACAGTTGTAGTGCCTTCTGTTTTCACCTTACGTAAGAATACATATAAATTACTGTGTGATTTTGCGGCTGAGGCTGGTGCTGGTAAGCTTATTATTTTAAAACCTTTTGCTGAGAGTCTTGACGGCGAAAAAGCAGAAATCAAATGGCCGGATGGAACGCAAAAAGCAGAAAAGGTCAATGATGTTGTTTCAATCCTTGACACAATATATGAGAATAGGATTAAAATAATTAATAAAGCAACTGGCCAAAAAACCTCAAAAATCTTTGTTCATGAGCGCTTAAGCGATGATGGCGAATGGATGATGATCGCAAATACAGATAATAAAAGAGAATTTGAACTTAATATATCCCTGCAAAGTAGTAAAAAACCGGTAATTTTAGATCTCATGTCCGGTGAATTCTATAGTATACCCATAACCATAAATGAAGGCAGAGCAGAATTTGATATAAAGTTATATCCTGCCGGAAGCGTAATGCTTTTCTTCCCTAACAGTGAGATGAGAGTCGAAAAGGCTCCGCGAGTTCTTGACAGCGGTGTTGAGATAGCCGCGGGATATGAAAAGGTTGAATTGATAAGAAATCTCGATGTAAGTCTCCTTGAACCAAATGTGTTCCCGATTAATGATGTTACGCTTTATTTAAATGACGAACTTGTGGCAAAAGATAAGCCATTAAATGCAATTTGGCATAATTATTTTTATCCGGCTCCAGACGGAACGCCATTCCGTGCTGAGTACAAGTTTGAAGTTAATAATATTCCAAAGGGAGAAATTTTCGCAGCAATAGAAGTTGCTGAAAATCTCGATTCAATTACATTAAACGGTATACCGATTAAGCCATGTAAAATGCCCGGGGAGCTAGGTAAATTCGATACTAAAAAGAGCTGGAAGGACATTAATTTTACTAAAGTTCCATTTGCCGCCGATCAGCTTGTTAACGGAACAAATATAATAGCTATTGAAGGCAGAAAGGTTAACAATATCAACATTCCGAATAACCATCTTCCGGTTTCCGATTTTCAAAATCACAAACCAACAGAGGTAGAAACTATATATATAGTAGGTGATTTTTCAGTCGTTAACGAAGATAATATAAATTTCAGCATTGACGGTGCTAAATTTGATATTGATTCCACTGATTTAACAAAAACCGGCTGTCCTTTTTATGCGGGTAAAGCTGCTTTCAGCACAGCTTTTGATTATAAAAAGCAACAAGGCAATATCTATCTAAAACTGAATGATGTCCATACAGCAAGTGTCAGACTCTATATAAACAGCCAAGAAGTCGGTCTTAAATACTGGACACCATACGTATTTGATATTACTGATTATCTGCATGAAGGGAAAAATGATATTAGAGTTGTTGCTTCAACAACACTTTTTAACCTTATGGGGCCAAACCGCATGTCAGGCATATTGGATTCTGTTTCTGTAGGTCCGTCATCATTTCTTATGGCCGCTATGTTCACTGAAAAGTATTCTTTTGTGTCGTTTGGTTTAGACAGTGTTACAATTTATAAAGCATAAATGAAGATCCGGCCCGCGATTGCAGGCCGGATCTTTTAATTAGTGTTATTGCCAGTTACCGCCACGACAAGAGCATGAACAAGTAATAATGCGGATAATCAAAAGGACTAAAAGAATGATTCCTATTATTGCAATAAGCGGCAGTACCGCAAAAATAGCACCCGCATAAATTGCTCCGAGTACTAGACCGATAACAAGCGCAAGAAGCGAGGCAAGGACCACTGTTATGATGTCTGCACAACAACGACCGATATTCAAAGAAATGCACCTCCCTTATTCGTTTGCAGCTTTTGCTGCATTTACAGTATATGTTTAGCATATATTCCGGTGAAGGAGTATAAAGAGAGAGGATTTTATAATTATTATATATTTTTAAATAATAGTTTAAAATATGCATTAAATTGTCGCTTTTATAAGTTTTAAAAAATAGCACATTGGTGGGGCAACCAATGTGCTATTTATCTTAATCTATCTTAATCTTAATTGAGTTATCTGTTTTCTCAGCCTTTGGTATTGATATACTTAAGACCCCGTTTTGCAGTTTTGCCTTTATGCCATCGTTTTTTGCATCCGGGAGGTACATGCTGCGACTCATTGAACTATAGCGTCTTTCCTTGTGAATGTAGTTTTTCTTTTCTTCGTTAATGTTGTCCTCTTTATTTATTGATATAGTGAGTCTTCCTTCGTTTAGAGAGAGATTTATCTCGTCTTTATTGATTCCCGGAAGATCTGCCGATACAAGATATTCGGCGTCATTTTCCTCTAAGTCGACTTTAAAAGTTTCCCTTGAGAAAGTCATTTTAAGAGGCCAGCTATCGTTAAAAAAGTCATCAAACATGTTGTAAAAATCGTTAAAACCGTTATAGGGCAGTCCTGAATTTTTTTTAGTGAATGGAACTAATCCAGCCATGATCAACAACTCCTTCTTAAATAAATTAATATATATAAATTAGCACTCAGCTACAAAGAGTGCTAACGCTTGATTATTTTATACCACTTTCAATTTACTAAGTCAATAGTCTTAACAGAAAATTAACAACTGTTAAGCCATTGCAAAGTGCAAAAGCCATTAAATATATACATATATGTAGGTTGCCTAGTTGAAAATTCGACAAATTATATCTTTTTTTGGCACAAGTTGACTGATTTCCGTATATACTTAATTGGAGGTGATTTTATGGGAATGCCTAATATTCCAAATATTAAACCGGAAATCAGATTATATAAAGATGATGTTGTTAAGCTGTTACTATCATCTATAGCTCTTGAAGAAATTGGTCTAGCTCATATTTTGAATGCAGAGGGAGAAAAAATTCAAAAATCTCTCGAAGGAAGAACCAATATTCATGATTTACTAGAAGTCGACAAAAGTGTTCAGACTACACTTCGTGACATTATAAAGAAAGAGATGCTGCTTCAGTTTAAATTTGAAGATACTTTAGATTATTATCACAGCGGTTATATAAGAGAAGAAGGAGAAGCTAGCGAGGAATCTTGCTGACTTTATAAATAAAAAAACTCCCGCCGTAAAGCGGGAGTTTTGTATGTGTTGTTATCCAATAAATCTTTGTAAAAAAAGCTTAGTTCGCTCGCTTGACGGGTTATCGATGACTTGTTTTGGATCGCCCTCTTCAACGATCACGCCTTTGTCCATAAAAATAACTCGATCGGCGACATCACGGGCAAAGCCCATTTCATGAGTTACGACAACCATTGTCATGTGCTCTTCAGCGAGCTCGCGCATAACCTTTAAAATTTCCCCAGTAAGCTCAGGGTCTAACGCACTTGTCGGTTCATCAAAAAATAAGATTTCCGGGTCCAGCGCTAAAGCCCTCGCAATTGCAACACGCTGTTGCTGACCGCCGGAAAGCTCGCACGGGTAAGAATCTGACTTATCAGATAGCCCCATTTTTTCAAGCAAGTCGCCGGCTTTTTTATTTGCGGCGGCTTTATCGATACCAAGTACATGAATAAGCGCTTCGGTAATATTACATTGCACCGAAAGGTGGGGGAATAGATTGAAATTTTGAAATACTAGCCCAAACCGTCTGCGGATTTTGCGAAGTTCATCTTTCTCAGCATATACGGTCTTGCTGTTTTCTGTCTTACAGAGAACATCGCCAGAATAATCTATTGTGCCGCTGTCAAGCTTTTCAAGAGAAGTACAGCATCTTAAAAGTGTAGACTTGCCTGATCCAGATGGACCTATTATTGCGACTACTTCGCCCTTGTCGACATCAAAGGAGATATCGGTTATAACCTTATTATGACCGAATGCTTTTTGTGCATTGCGCACAGATAATACTGACATACCAATTCTCCTTAATGATAATAGCTAAGCTTTTTCTCGCCCCAGGTAAAAGCACGGGTAATGAGATAGCTTGCGGCAAGGTAAAATCCGCCGGCAAATACGATTGGGGCTATTGATACATTTGTTGCCGCCGAAGAATTTGCTACACGGAACATTTCCTGTACAGCAATCGTTGCGGCAAGTGCAGTATCTTTAATGAGTGTTATGACCTCATTTGACATTGGCGGAAGTATACGCTTAATAACCTGCGGAAGTATAATGCGGAAAAATGTCTGGCTCTTCGAAAAGCCAAGAACCTGTGCTGCCTCATACTGACCTATGGGTATTGATTCAAGCCCTCCGCGGTATATTTCCGAAAAATAAGCTGCATAGTTTGTCGAAAAAGCAATTATCGTTGCCGGAAATCTGTATCCGCTCAGTTTCGCTCCAAATATGTAATAAGGAGCGAAGTAAACGAAAATAATCTGAAGTAAGAGCGGAGTTCCACGGATGATAAGTTGAAAAAACCCCACAATTTTTGACAATATGCGGTTTTTAGACATACGTCCAAGTGCAATTGGCGTCGCAAGAGGAATGGCAAACAGCAGGGTAAGCACAAAGATTGATAGCGTTACCCAGAAACCGTTTACTAATTGTAATAATAAACTAACTAAGTCTTCTAGCGATTTCAAAAAGACACATCCGTTCAATTATTTGATAATTGTTACGTCCTTACCAAACCATTTGTTAGATATTTCAGCCATTTTGCCGTCTGTTGCCATTTGCTTTAAAGCACCCTCAACCTTTGAACATAACTCTGTATCAGCTTTGCGGAATCCGACACCGTATTCTTCGTCAGCAAGTGAACCGGAGAGAACTTTGTATTTTCCATCTTTTTGTACATAATACAGAGCCACAACTGAATCCATCAGTACAGCGTCGATTCCGCCTGCATCAAGATCCATAAGAGCTTTACTGTTATCATCATATGGCAATACTTTTCCAAGGGTAGATTTAAAAGAAGTGTTTGCGTCAAGAGCATTGTTGGCGCTTGAGCCTGCCTGAAGACCTAATTTCTTGCCGGCAAGGTCAGCCTGGGAAGCAATTGGGGAATCCTTTTTAACAACGATTATCTGCTCGTTTTTCATATAAGGCTGTGAAACAGTCATTGCATCTTTTATCTCTGGAGTTATAGTCATACCGTTCCATATACAATCAATGTTGCCTGAGTTGAGTTCCTGCTCTTTTACTTTCCAATCAATCGGCTGGAATTTGATCTGCATTCCTAAACGCTTTGCAGCCTCGGTTGCAAGATCGATATCAAAACCAGTTATGTTTCCCTGAGCATCACGAAATCCCATAGGAGGGAATTGGTCGTCAAGACCGACAACAAGTGTGCTTTTCTTAGCAGGGGTGTTATTTGCAGATGTACTGCTCGCTTTATTAGATCCGCAGCCAAACAGCGTAAGAGCTAACATGCAAGAGAACAGAGTTAATGCTATGATGCGTTTTTTCATAAGTACAACTCCTTAATACGTTTTACTTTATTTATATGTTACCATATTATCGTATTAAAGTAAAGTTTATTTGATACTGGTTTGATAACTAAAACTTTTGCAAAACTTACATATTATACCTGCAAATTTATCTCAAGATTTAGGCCGATTTCAAACATACGCTTCCACGGACTATATGTTGTTAAACATATGCTTGCATCTTTAAAACTGTTTATTATTAATTCTTTGAATCCTTCAGAAAGAAGCGTAGAAAGTTCACTGCATATTTCTTTTTCACGGCCGTTTGTTGAAAAATAGTCAGCGTTATACTTAGAAAGGATATTATCGCAGGCATAAGATCGAATGCGAGCCTGATAAAGTGCGTCGTCTATTATATGATATATGAGATTATATGTTACAGCGCTGTTTTTATTTTGGCTTATTATCCCGGAAGAAAGTGTGGTGCCAAGCGTATTGCATGCCGTATTCCAGCCGGCATAGCCGTAAAGCTTGTCAAGCAGAGCCATATCGTCCATTAGTGAAATAAGTTCGAGATCTCCTCCGTTTGCAAATGCGATATCGGCTACTGCCACTTTTTTGCCTTTCGAAAAAGCATACTCCATTTCACAACAGAAATGAACAAGGTTTCTGTGCGATGAATAGGTAACATCTCGGTTTTCAAACTGATCCCGAGCCTGCTGCATAACCTTTCCGGGCGAATTGACAAAGAGGCACAAATCAGCTTCATTGATACTTTCTGTCATAAGACCGCCTGCGGCAAGAATATGCGATTTCAGCGATTCGCCAAATACTCTGTCCTCATATAGCGGGATAATTTCAGGACCTAGTGTTGATGCATAGGATACATAGATAAGCGGCGTTTTTTTAATAAAATCATTATAAGCTCGTGCCAACAGAGTGGAGCCCGCCTCATCAGCACCGGGATATACATAGACTTTATTTTGAAGCCGAAGCTCTCTAATGCGTCCGTAAACGAGGCGCTGATCCATTGCCGTATAGCCATAAGGCGAAGAATCATCCTGAGGAATAGACAAGAAATCAACTTTGCCGCTTTTGACAAGATCTAATATTTTTAAATTGACATCGAGATTGAGTTTGCGTCTTTTTTCGTAATCATCTACATACTCTTGCGGAATTTTTATAGAGCCTTGTTCCTTGCTTTCTTCATCGCTCAGTCCAATGCGGTCTTTTTTGTCGGAAAGATATGCACGTTTAAAGATGGCGGCTCCGAACTTTTCGTAATAATCAGGTTCTTCATCCGATGAATTGTAGCTTGGCGTTCTCATTATCAGATTGAAAAGATAAATAGGCACTCGGCTGTTTTTTAAGTTAACGAGCTTTTGAAGACGCTCAGAAAGCAATTCTTCATCATCATGATGAATGCGCGATGGGAGAAGCCCGCCGTATATCAGCATGTCAACCGACAGTATTGCCGCATCCGATTTCTCAATATGTTGTTTTACAAAATGCCAGAGACCTTCAATATCTGCTTTTTGTTTTTTGTAGCCCAAAAATTGTGAAGGCGGAACAATAAGTTTTATTTCGTCGTTTGTAGCGGCAATCATTTGCGGGAATATCAGATTGCACGGACGCTCATCGAGTGGTATATACAGGATATTCATTTAAACTCCTCTACATTCCATTAGCAAGAAGTGCGGCGCCGATCATTCCCGCCGTGTTTCCTAACTGTGCGCCCCTGATGCAGACATTTCTAAAACTAGGCATAAGTTGTGACGGAAGCCGCTGTACTATCAGGCTTATGATTTCGCTATTCTCCATTATTCGTCCCCCTAAAACTACAAGCGAGGGATTAAAACAATGGATTATGCCGGCTAAACCAGCTGTGACTTCAGTAACCCAACTGCTGACAATTTCCGCTATGCTTGCATTCTCTTTTATAAGTAACTGTAAATCTGCAGTATCACCGAATTCTTTATAGAGTGCCGAGGCTGAGGCGTATGTCTCATAGCAGCCATACGAGCCGCAAGTGCACTTTCTTCCACCGACATGGGTTATAATGTGACCGAATTCCGCGGCTGAGCATCCGCTTCCGTAATACAATCCGCCGTTTGTGTAGATTGCTCCCCCTATGCCGGTGCCAAAGGTTAAACATATAAAATCACTGAAACCCTGTCCGGCGCCCAATTTTGCCTCGGCATATGCCGCTGCATTTACGTCATTTTCCACTCTAACAGGCAAGTTGAATTTTTTTTCTAGGATTTGCTTTACTTTGGTTCCAGTATAGTTTTTTATGTTATCAGTCGCAAAGACTATTTGGCCGTTGACAGGGTCGACCTGGCCAGCTGTGCTTATTCCAATTCGCTCAACTAAACCAAGTGATTCAATGATGCCAGATATCTGCTCCATCAGCGCTTCTCCACTGTTTGCATTAGTGGGAAAGCTAGCGATATCGTCTAGCACTTTTGAGTCACTATCATATACACCCGACTTTATAAATGTTCCTCCGATGTCTATTGCGGCAATTTTCAAATTATTCACCTCTGGAAAATGTAACTATAGGCTGCTCCCGTTAAAATAAGTAAAGGGAAGTTGACGGCAAAAAAAACAGCAAGGTAATAGAGCGGACGAGCGCCATCTTCTTTGCAGTAAAGCTTGAATGAAATCAAACTGGCTAAAGACGCAACTAATGTTCCAAGCCCTCCTATATTTGTTCCTGCAAGAAGTGCTTTATAATTTTCTGTGAACGAAGAAAGCATAACCGCTGCAGGTACATTGCTTATTACTTGTGAAAATACGATTGAACACAAGAATTCTCTTTGTTTAATGAAACTTGTCAGAAAAGTGCTTATAATTGGAAGACTTTTCAGGTTTCCAACAAAAATAAAAAAGCATAAAAAGGTTAGAAGAAGGCTGTAGTCCACCTTTAAGAATAACCTTTTATCAAAGATAAGAAGTGTGGCACAGACAATTAATAAAAGAGGCAATGTTCCAATAATATGCAGTACAGACAAAAGACACAGTGCGAACAAAACAGAATATACAATTATTTTTCTTTTGTTTTGCAGTTCAAAAGATTTGCTGGCAACAGTTATTTTTGAGGGTTTAACAAATAAGTTCAAAATAACAAGTATGATTCCACCCAATAAAACGATTGGTGTAGTTACCGAGAAAAAGCTTGGTATTGAAATATGAAAGTTTGAATATAAAAAGAGATTTTGCGGATTACCAACGGGGGTAAGAGTGCTTCCTATATTTGCAGCAACCGTCTGAAGTGTGATCACGTATGGCGCAAAACGTAATTTTTCCGATAAACGAAGCGCGGCTAGCGAAAAAGGGATAAATGTAATGAGAGCAACATCATTTGTCATCAGCATCGAAGAGAAAAAGGTCAGAAATACTAAAATTATAGATAGCTCTCTTGAAGTTTTAGAAAAAGTCAAAAGCTTGCAGGCCGATGCAGTTAAAACCCCTAATTTTGATAGCCCGGCAACGACAGTCATTAAGGAAAAAAGCAATATAAGCACATCGAAATTTATGTAATCAATATAGCTAAGATCAGGAGGTTTAAAAAAACAGGTTATTACAGCGGCAAATGCTGATATAATAAGAACAGCATCAGCTTTTATGATTTTTTTAAGTTTACTCAAATTAACTCCGCCCTTTAAGGATACTTTCTAAATTATATAGTATTACTAAAGAAAATTAAAGAAGATTTCTGCTATTCTTTTTGTACTATTAAAAAAGCTATTTACATATATTTACTTTGAGGGATATAATGTAAAAAAGACTAGGAATAATCTGTATAATTAAAGGAGGCAATAATATGGAGTTTTTCGGCTTGATCTTATTGGCGGTTATTGTTGAAGGCATTATCAGCTATACAAAGGCGTTCTTTGTAGATGGGAAATTCCAGTGGCAGGTTGTGGCGGCTATTGCTATAGGTGTATTTTTAGCTATTGTTTATCAAATAGATTTATTCTCTATTGTCGGACTATCCGCAAGGATACCGCTTGTTGGCAATATTTTAACCGGCATATTGATAAGCCGCGGCAGCAATTACATATTTGATTTGATAAAAACGTTGCAGACTCAAAAAGATGAAACTCAAAGCTGAAGATAGGTGATTAGTAAAAAAACAAAGTACCTAAAAAGTACTTTGTTTTTTTATGTCTATATTAATAATGTATATAATGTTCTGTTATTAACCGCATTTAGAATATCCGCAGTTTTTACAAATTACACATCCGCCCTCATGCTCGATTGCACTGCCGCATTCGGGGCAAAACCTGATGCCGACTTTTTCAGAAGGAGACGATGGTTCGGATGAGATGGGGGATAGGACTGCCGGACTCGGTTTGCTTCCGTTTTGATAATTATAAACCTTGCTTATTACTTTAGATATCGCATCGGGGCAGGATGTAACTTTGTGTCCCGGCTGGCGGATTGTAGATGGACAGCGAATGCCCTTTAACTGTTCGATAATTGCGTTTGCGTCAATTCCCGATCGCAATGCAATTGAAACAAGCCTTGCAGTCGCTTCACTTTGGGACGGACATCCGCCGTGTCGTCCGGTGTTAGTAAACACCTCACAAATACCATGTTCATCGTAATTTACGGTAACATAAAGATTTCCGCATCCTATTGATACTTTTTCTGTAAATCCAGTCGTTATTTCGGGTCGGGGACGGGGTGTGAGTTGATGCTGCGTTTTATATTCGCAACCTTCACAAGCTGATTCTGAAGCATTTTCTTTATTTACTTTGCCTATGTTTAAAACCTGCTCGCTTCTGCTTCCGTCACGATAGATTGTGACTCCTTTGCAATTAAGCTTATATGCCAGCATGTACACTTTTCGGACATCGTCATGTGTAGCATCATTTTTAAAGTTGACAGTTTTAGAAACGGCATTGTCCACATGTTTTTGGAATGCTGCCTGCATACGAATATGATATTCAGGGGAAACCTCATGTGATGAAACAAATACTTTTTTTATGTCATCAGGTATCTCTGGTATATTGTTTAAATGTCCTTCCGAGGCAATTTTGCGCATTAAACTTTCAGAGTATATACCGCGGCGCTCTAGTTCCTCTTTTAAAACAGGATTAACCTCTATCATTTCGGTTCCATCCATGACATTCCTTATAAACACATAAGCAAATATGGGTTCAACACCGCTGGAACATCCGGCGATTATGCTGATTGTGCCTGTCGGGGCAATAGTTGTAACTGTTGCATTCCTCATTTGTTCCCCATTTTTATAAATACTGAGGTCGAATGCCGGAAAACTGCCACGAGCGGCTGCCAGCTTTCTGCTTTCCTCTTTTGCAAAGTTGTCAATTAAGGACATGATTTTCTCTGCCGTTTTAACACCTTCCTCACTATTGTAAGGAACCCCCATCTTCAACAGCATGTCCGCAAAGCCCATAACGCCAAGACCGATCTTTCTTGTCTGCTTTGTAGTATGATCTATTATTTCTAAAGGGTATTTATTTGCATCAATAACGTTATCAAGAAAATGCACGGCATTTTTTACTGTTTCTTTCAACTCATCTTGATCTATGATATATTTGCCGTTTTTACTCTTTATCATATTGTAAAGGTTTATAGAACCAAGATTACATGATTCATAGGGAAGAAGAGGCTGCTCACCGCATGGATTAGTTGACTCTATTTCACCCATACCTGGTACAGCATTCGCTTCATTCAGCCTATCAAGGAAAATTATGCCCGGTTCTCCGTTTCTCCAGGCGGCATCAACTATTTTTTCAAAAACAGATCGCGCCGAAAGCTTCCCGACGGTTTTTTTAGTTGAGGGGTCGACAAGATCATAATCTTTGTCAGCTTCGACTGCCTTCATAAAGTTCTCTGTAAGCCCAACGCTTATATTAAAGTTTGTAATTTCAGAAGTGTTTTCTTTGCAATCAATAAACTGAAGAATATCAGGATGATCTATCCGCAAAATACCCATATTAGCGCCGCGTCTAGTGCCACCTTGTTTTACAGCTTCTGTTGCCATATTAAAAACCTTCATAAAACTGATAGGACCTGAGGCAACGCCGCCAGTTGTTCTTACAGTTGCGCCGGACTGACGAAGTCTTGAAAACGAAAATCCTGTACCGCCGCCGCTTTTATGAATAAGGGCAGCCATCTTTATAGCTTCAAATATGTCTTCCATTGAATCTGCAATAGGAAGCACAAAACAAGCAGAAAGTTGACCAAGAGGACGTCCTGCATTCATCAAAGTTGGAGAATTTGGCAGAAAATCGAGGTTTGTCATCATATCATAAAAACAGCTTTCTGTTTTTGAAACGTCAGCGTTTTTATCATAGATTAAATCACTGGCTGCAATTGCTTTAGCAACACGTGAGAACATGCCTTCAACAGTTTCGGTTATTTTTCCGTCGCTGTCTTTAGCAAGGTATCTCCTTTGCAGAACAAGACGAGCATTTTCGCTAATTTTCATATTCTCCCTCCAAAATATACAATTATATGTATTCAAATTAGTTTACGTATACTATATATTGTATTTCTGGAGCTGATATTTGTCAACATTAATCAATAAAAATTTGTCATAAAAAATGTGCAGCTCAAAAAGCACAAAAAAAGGTCTTCGTTCAATAGAACGAAGACCTTTTTGATGTTTCCTTTATAAGCCCATTATAGTTTTCATATCAGCTTGATATTCAGAAATTTTCTTGTTTGCATCCTCTATAGTTTCAGATTTGACGAAGAAGTATAATTTAACTTTAGGCTCGGTTCCTGATGGACGTATAATAATGTTGGAATTATCAGAGAGCCTAATAATAATAACATTTGATACGGGAAGGTCTGATTTTGAGACTTTTCCTGTCAGTTTATTTTTTGTTTCACTTGTTAAAAGATCCGTAACCTCAGAGACGTTAACACCGGAAATTGCTGAAGGTATATTTTCACGCAAAGATGAAACGATATTTTTAATTTTATCTGCAGCATCAAGCCCTGATACGGATGCATCTAATGTATATTCAACAAAACAGCCGTATTCTTTATAAAGACGGTTTAAGACGTCCCATAAAGTCAGTCCCTTCTGTTTATAGTACAGTGCCATTTCAGAAATTAGAAGTGCACCTAAAACAGCATCCTTGTCTCTGGCGTAATTTCCTGTAAGATAACCGCAGCTTTCTTCAAATCCTAGTATAAAGCTGTGCGACCCTGTCTCGTAGAATTTATTAGCAAGTTCACCGATGTATTTAAAACCTGTCAAAACATTAAATACAGATACGCCGTTTTTTTCACAGATTGCATCGACCATGTAAGTTGAAACTATACTTTTTATCAAAGCAGGGTTTTTCGGCAAGGTTCCATTTTCACGACCAGCTTCAATAATATAATTCAAAAGAAGTACACCCATTTGATTACCGGTAAACGGCTCAAATTTGCCGCTATTATTTTTGGCAAGTCCCACAACGCGATCTGCGTCCGGATCGGTGCCTATAATAAGTTGCGCTCCGCATTTTTCTGCAAGATCTTTAGCAAGAGCAAAACCACGAATATCACTTGGATTAGGATTTTTAACAGTTGGGAAATTGCCGTCTAATACCATTTGCTCAGGCACTGTAGTAACGTTACTGAATCCGGCTTTACTCAGAACCTCAGGAACCAGGTGATAACCTGCACCATGAAACGGGGTATAAACAATGCCTAAATTTTTCCCAAATTCTTTAACGAAACTGCCTGAAACAGACTGTGACAATACAGCCTTAATAAATTCATCGTCAATTTCTTTGCCGATAATAGAAATGATTCCTGATTTAATGCCATCATCAATATCTATCAAATGTACATCATCAAATATGTCTATTGAAACAATAGCACTCATTACCTCGTTTGCAAGCTCGGGCGCAAGCTGGGCGCCGTCACTCCAGTAAGCCTTATAGCCGTTATATTCCTTTGGATTATGGCTTGCGGTTATATTTATTCCGGCAGTACAATGAAGATAACGCACTGCGAAGGATAACTCAGGAGTTGGCCGCAGACTTTCGAATAGATATACTTTAATTCCGGTTGCCGCAAGGACTCTGGCGGCCTCTTTCGAGAATAAGTCGGAATTATTACGGCTGTCACATGCAATAACTACTCCGGCTTTTTTTGCATCATCACCCTTAGATGAAATGAAGTTTGCAAGCCCCTGTGTAGCATAACGGACAGTATATATATTCATACGGTTTGGCCCTACACCCATTGTACCGCGTAACCCGGCTGTTCCAAATTCAAGAATTGATCCAAAACGGGATTTCAACTCGTCTTCTTTTCCTGAAAGCTCTTCTAGTTCTACTTTAAGGACAGGTTCCAAGTCATTTTTATCCTGCCATTTTTTTAGGTTTTCCTTGTAGGTCAAAATACCAGCTCCTTATTTTTTTTAAAATTATACTTTAGAATTATTTTTTATTAATGCAGCTTCTATGGCATGGGCAAGCTGATCCGGGCATGAAGTATCTTTGCTTCCGCAGCGAATCCCACGCAAACAATTCATAACAGTGTTCGCTTCCATACCCTCAACTAAAGCTGCAATGCCAGCCGAGTTTCCGGCGCATCCGCCAATAAAGACTACTTTTTTAATAATATTATTTTCAATCACAACAGTAACAGCACGAGAGCATGTCCCGTGACAGTTGTATGTAAATGTCATATTATTTATTTACCTTATCGAACGTAAAATCTGCAAACTCCTCAGTGATTTCTGAATTTACCTGCTCGAAAAGCTTATGGAACGGGCAGGTGTTTTTCTCGCCTTCAAGTCTTGTACAGGGATGATCTGAATAAAGACATTTAGAAATGCAAATTGGACCATTTACTGATTCAATAACATCTTTCACCGAAATTTCAGAAGGTGATTTTTTTAGTATGTAGCCACCACCTGCACCCTTTATTGAATTAACAATTCCGTTTTGAAGCAGCTTTCTTAATATTTTAAGTGTAAACCTAATTGGGACTTTAACTTCTTCTGAAATAGTTTTAGCATCACATTTTCCACCACAGCGACTTAGTACATAAATGATTCTAATAGCGTAGTCGGCCTCTTGAGTAATACGCAAAATCTCGACCCCTTTATTGTTTTCTATGATAAAATGTATTAAATTTAGCTATTTTATACATCTTAATACTTAAATAATATATTCCAAAATATTCTTTGTCAATAAAAATCCTTTTTAAATTTAAAAAAATGTTGACATAATCGCGAACTGTTGTTATAATCTTATTTGCACTTGCGAGAGTGGCGGAACCGGCAGACGCGCACGTTTGAGGGGCGTGTGGGCAACCATACGGGTTCAAGTCCCGTCTCTCGCACCAAAGAGCCCTGTTAAAAAAACAGGGCTCTAACAAAAAATGCGGATATGGCGGAATTGGCAGACGCGCTAGATTCAGGTTCTAGTGGATGCAAGTCCATGGAGGTTCAAGTCCTCTTATCCGCACCATAAGAAAACCCCGTAACCATGCAGGTTACGGGGTTTTTTGATTTCTTGAGATATTATTGACATAAACTTTATTTTATGGAATATCATACTTTTATTTTTTCTTGGGCTAAAATATTTTATGACACAAGGTGTCTGCTTAGATGTGTATCCAACTTTCTGTTACAAAAGGCTTTCACAAGTTTTTATAAACTCGCAGATTAATGTACTTCTCCACTTGTTCTTATGCATCAGCAACTGTAAACTCAGTTTTTCCGAATTGTTTGCGGTTTTTATATGAAGTCGCTGCAATCTGGGGTTTTCATCGGCCACTATTCCGGGAAGATAGGTAATTCCGAGTCCGCTCGCCACGATTTTCATAATCGCTTCTGTTGAGGCGCTCTCCAGCAGTATGTTTGGTTCAATTTCATTTTTTTCAAAAAAGCGCTCCGCTCGTTTTCTATACTGACAATCATGTTCTGTTAAAACAAATTTTTGTTTCTTTAGATCATCCAAACAAAAATCCACCGTGTTGATTGAGGCATCGGCGGCAATATAAAACCCGAGATATACGTCCTTCTCTAGCAGCAGGCAAAAGTCATCAGATGGATGACTGAAATCCAAGACAAATGCTAGATCAGCATTCCCGCTGGAGAGATAATGCTTTAGTTTATCGGCAACGCCGGATATGATTTTAACATTTACTTTTGGGTGCGTTTGCATAAACTTGTTTAATAGATCGGGGAGAATAGTCATGCAGACAGAATCCACGGCCGCGATACATAGCGAACCGGCCGATTCCTTTTCTTCATGCATGGTATCGTAGAACCGATCTGTGATTCTAAAGATTTCATTGCTGTATTCCAGCAGTTGTTCTCCTGCCCACGTGATATGGAGCGAGTTTCCATACCGCTCAAACAATTTTACTCCCAGTTCGCTCTCCAAAAGCTTTATCTGCGTGGTAACTGTCGACTGAGCATAGCCAAGCTGCATAGCAGCTTTTGTAATGCTGTTTAGTTCACATACTCGTTTAAACGTGTAGAGATTCCTGTTTTCCATGAAATCGCCCTTTATCATAAATTTCGATATAAATATTCAAATATATCAATTTTACAAATGTCATTTTCTATGATAGCATTTAAATAACAAAGTAACAATATGAAAGTGAAATTACCATGAAAAAAATACTTGTTTTGTGTGGCAGTGGGCGAAGACACGGAAATTCTGAAAGCCTTGCGGATGCATTCATTAAAGGAGCAGCACCGCATAACCAAATCACAAAAATAGCATTGGCCGACAAGAAGATCGCACCATGCCGCGGTTGTAATTATTGTCAGAAGCATTATGGCGAATGCATAATTCGTGACGACATGCATGAAGTATTTGATGCGCTGCAAAGTCATGATGTCCTTGTTCTGTGCTCGCCGGTCTATTACCTTGGGTTTAGTGCACAGATTAAGGCTGTCATAGATCGGACATATGCCGAAAGTGCGATTGGCAGAAAGATCGAAAGCGCAATTCTCATAGCGGTTGCTGGGAAGAATGATCCATATGTCTCGGAGTGCATGATGAACACTTACAGACAATTATGCGATTATCTTGGGTTTCAAAATCGTGGAATGATTGTGGCCAGTGGCTTTGAAAATCCTGAAGATATTAAAGCTTCTAAAAAACTGAATGAGGCGTTTACACTTGGAACGTCGATTTTATAAGGGGAAGTTGAACATTCCATTAAATCCCGTAAAATCACTCACACCATACAAAAAGGGGCTGTTGCAAAGTTGAACTGTACCAGTAAAAACGGACATTGAGAAAAAGGACCTCTGGAAAGGTCAAGAAAAACTAGACACAAAGTTAAGCATTTAAGAATTTTGTATTTCAAACTGAACGGGGCTAAGCCAATCCAGAGCAGAATGAATGCGC
>JAUZPM010000014.1 GCA_030705925.1 Bacillota bacterium | reverse complement strand
TAATATTTGCGCCCCACGAGCTAAAGGCGTTTTTCATAGTGTTTAACGCATGGTTTGAAGAACCCGCGCCGGACGTTGTTATCAAAGCTGCGCATTTACCGTATAATGATGGGCGGTGTGAGTTAAAAGCCATACGGTCGATAAAGCTTTTCATTGTGCCGTTTACATCTTCAACATATACTGGGCTTGCAATAATAATCGCGTCTGCGTCCTTTATTTCCTTGATTATTCCTGAAAGCTCGTCTTTGATGGGGCAGAAGCTTTCATCTCTGTCAAAGCAGATACGGCAGCCTCGACATTGTTCTACCTTTGTTTTGGCAAGTGAAATATGGGTTATCTGAACTGATTCATCAAGCTTTGCAAGGCTGCCCTCCAGCATTTGAACGATTGTTTCAGTGTTGCCTGACTGCCTTAAGCTGCTTGTGATCGAAACTATTTTCATTAAAGTTCTCCTTAAAACTGCGTTGATTTTTCAGATTATAGCTCATCCGATGTCGTTATGATATATCGTCTGTTTTGACATGCCGCCGTCAATGGCTATATTTTTGCCTGTTATGAAATCCAACCCTTTAAGTCTTTTATTACATTATAATACCAAGTTTTTGATTTTACCAAATCTATTTTGGGTTTTTCGCAAGCGGGGAACTTGCTATACAAACGGGTCATGGCTCACAAAAGCAAAATAATAGCTTGTTCAGCAAGCTGAACAAGCTAAAATGCATATATTTAAATTATTGAAATCTATTTTTTACATCCTCTTTGAATAGTAATCAAACAGCACAATACAAAGCACAAGTTCTATCAAAAACAGGGATGCAACTAGCAATATCGCTGTTATACCCATGTCCATGTATGCCATAGTCAGCATTACAGCCGTAATTGCGTAAATCATTACGTGGTTTATTTTAGAGCCGACTCTTTCACGGATTCGGATATTCCGCTCATCATTGACTTCTATGTTTTTTTTGCGGGTGAACTCTTCTTTTTCCGTCTTAGAAACTATAAATGCGTCTATGAATTTACCAATGCCGAGCGCAAAAACAGCCGCGCCAACACCGTAACATAAACCTGAAATCATTTTAACACTTTCATCACTGAAAACAAATTTTCCTAAGCACAGTAGAGCCGCTCCTACAACTGCCGACAGCAGATAGAGCCATTTTTTATTTTTCATTATCTGTCTCCTCCTCGTAAATAAAAATTTCCTCAACGCTCATTTTAAAATATTTTGCAATTTTATAAGCAAGATTTATTGACGGATTATACCTCCCGTTTTCGAGCGACCCGATCGTCTGTCTCGAAACCTGTAGAATATCGGCAAGTTCTTCTTGCGTTATCCCACTTTTCTTTCTTATCTCTTCAAGTCTGTTTCTCAAATTATCACCTCCGTTGATGGAAAGCATACTTTACATAAATATGATAACACTTTGCTCAAACGATGTCAAGCAGACTTTCCATTTTTATTACCTAAATAAAAAATAAATTGTAATTTACAAAATTCCCTTTATAATAGAAATATATTTTTATAAGAGGTAGGATATGGAACAGATTATAGTGCTGGATATAGAGGCGCAGTTTAGGGCAAATAAAAACCCTGTCCATCCGGTGATACTTATAGACGAAAGGGAAATGATATTGGTCGACACTGCATTCATCGGCTTTTTAGAGAATATCGAGAAGGCCTTTGAATCACATAATCTAAAGTGTGGCGATCTTACAAAAGTCATAATAACCCATCAGGATCACGACCACATGGGCTCTCTTGCGGCTTTAAAGCGAAAGTATCCCCATATAGAGGTCATTGCAGGAGAAACGGAAGAGCCGTATATTTCGGGAAAAATGAAATCAGCAAGGCTTCTGCAGGCTGAAGAAAGACAAAAGCATCTGCCGGAGGAGCAAAAGACATTCGGCGAGGCGTTTATTAATATGCTCAGAAATGTTGAGCCCTGCCGAGTAAATACAACTGTCAAAGGCGGCGATACTTTTGGCTGGTGCGGAGGCTGTGAAATAGTCGACACCCCCGGACATACGCCCGGGCACATCTCACTTTATCTTAAAAAGCATAAAACTGTTATAACAGGCGACGCCGCATGTGTCGAAAACGGCAAAATTGGAGTCGCAAACCCCATTTACACACTCGATATGGAAAGGGCGAAAGAGGATATAGAAAAACTTTTAAATCTTCCCGCAACAACCTATATCTGTTTTCACGGCGGGATATATAAAAAATAAAAAAGGATTGATATTAATGCGTAGAAAAGAAAGGGAAGTTACCGATATCAACAAAATCGAAGAGATCGTGCAAAAGTGCGGAGTATGCAGGATAGGGCTTATCGACGAAGGAATGCCCTATATCGTTCCGATGAACTTCGGGTATATGAGAGACGGCGAAAAATTGACATTTTATTTTCACTGCGCTAAGGAAGGCAAAAAGCTTGAGCTTATGAGGGAAAACCCAAATGCCGCAATAGAAATGGACTGCTCTCACGAATTGATTTCGGCTGGTGACAATGCCTGCGGCTACAGCTATAGATACGCAAGTATTATGGGCAAAGGCGTTATCAGCATTGAAGACGATTCCAAAAAAGCTTACGCGCTTAATAGGATAATGGAGCATATGACCGGGCGCGGTGATTTCACTTTCACTGAGGGTGAGATGAATAAGATTCTG
This sequence comes from Bacillota bacterium, assembly GCA_030705925.1. Lineage (NCBI taxonomy): Bacteria > Bacillati > Bacillota > Bacillota bacterium. Next base: position 37,854 of record JAUZPM010000014.1, on the reverse strand, counting down.
GTGTTAAAGCTTGAGGTAATCGCGCTGTCGGCAAAAGCCCGAGAATAATATGTATTATGTTTCCTCTCCTGCCAATAATATAAACAGTACAATCGGGGAGGATTTAATATTGAGTTTTAATCAGATTTTGAACTTGATCAGCCGCACTGTTTTGATATTTTTTGTACTGTTGTTTCTTGCAAGGTTTTTAGGCAAAAAACAACTCAGCCAGCTGACATACTTCAACTATATAACTGGCATCACAATAGGCTCGATAGCCGCAAACATCATAAGCCGGACAAATCAACCCTTTCTTGATGAATTCATTGGGCTTGCCTCTTGGTGCCTGTTGACCGACCTTATAAGTGTTTTAAGTTTGAAATCAAGCAAGGTAAGGACACTTCTTGATGGTGAGCCTGCGATAATAATAAAAAAGGGACTTATCAACTATAAAACTTTAAAAATCTCTAGGCTCAACCTCGACGATGTTTCTATGATGCTTAGAGAGCAAAACGTTTTTTCAATAACTGACATCGACTATGCGATACTTGAGCCTGACGGAAAGCTAAGCATACTTAAAAAACCGGAAGTTCAGCTGGCTACAAAAAAAGATGTGAAGGCAGAGCTCTCTTCCACAGCATACCTTCCATCTGAAATCATCACCGACGGCAAAGTGGTATATAAGAATTTAAAAGAGCTTAATTTAAGTGAAAACTGGCTAAAAAACGCACTTTCATCCCAAAATGTAAATTCAGTGGACGAGGTGATGTACGCTGAGATTCAAAGTGACGGAACGCTTTATCTGCAAAAGTATATTTAATATAATAACCGAGTTTTTTTGCCGCTTCTATTTTTATATGAAATGAAAAGTGCGTTTCCTGGTGATGGAAACGCACTTCTTTATACCAAAGTTTTTTGCAGCGTCAAAACAGACTGCAATCTTTTTCATATCGATATTATGACTTTACAGGTATTTTCTCTATAGGCGCTTCTATATTTTCAGCGTTGGCATTTTCTTTGCTCATCCTGTACCCCGGGATGAATGATATAAGTGAACCGGTTATGATAAGGATTATCCCTATCGCCATGTTAAGCGTGATCGGCTCGCCGAGTATGACAAGAGCCATGATCGGGGCAAGCGCAGGCTTGATGAAAAAGACAAGTGACGTTGTTGACGCCGAAGTTTCTTCCATAGCGAGAAAGTAAAACGCATATCCAAGACCGGTGGCAAATAAGCTGACGTAAACAAGGCTGAGCAGTGAATGCAGAGTTATTCCCTGCAAGATCGGCACGTCGGCGAATGCTTTAAGTCCAGCCTGTGTCAAAAATCCCGACACCGCGCCGACCTTAGACACGAAGATTAGCAGCAGCATTTCAAGGCTTCCGAACAGGAAGCTGAAGCAGGTGAGCGCGATGCCGCCGTATTTTTCGCTCAGCTTGCGACCCATGACGCTGTAAAGCGCAAACGTTATCGCGGACAGTATAGTCAAAACTATTCCGGTAATAGTGCCGGACATGTGCAGCGGATTCATTATAACTATTATTCCGGCAATATTGACGATAAGCGAAACGATAGTATGCTTGTATATTTTTTCATGAAGCATCAAATAAGCAAACAGAATAACGAATATCGGGTTACAGCTAAACAGCACGGCAACGACAGACGCATGAGCATACAGGATTGCCATTTGATATAATATCATGCTGACTACGATGCAGATAAAGCCCGTCAGGGCAAAATATGCGATGTCTGACCGGTTAAGGCGGACATTCCTTTTTTTGAGCCCTTTAACTGCAAGCGGCATCAAAATAAGAGAGGCGATAAAAAAGCGCAAAAATGTTATCTGTATCGGATTAAACTCGTTCGTTACAAGCTTCAGCGCGATCTCCATTGAACTGAAAAAAATAGTAGTCAAAAGAATATATAAGTAGCCCTTTTTCAAAATTGTTCCCCATTTCCCTTAAGCAAAAAAGTGATGCTTTGAATATTTAGCGGTTCTATTATAACAGAATTTGAGCCTTGTGAACAAAAAAAACGAACGGAAAGCTATTATTTGCCTATTAAAAGTTGAAATATACATATTGGAAGTTTGTAATAATTACAGAATGGTGGTAGAATAAATAATAATTATATAATATTTGGAGAAACATGATTTATATGGTAAATACTTTTGATAAAAAAAGAGCTTTTGACTTTATTACAAGCATCATATTCTTAGTCATCTTAATCGTTAGTTGCATATTTGACTTAACTAACATTCATTTACTAGGAATTATAAAAATCAAAGTCGATAATATAGAAGATTTAATGAATACACTTTTTACGGTTCAAGCCACTGTTGGTACATTGGGGATAGCACTGATATCTATAATGTCGAGCACGATAAAGGATACGATATTCGGCATTTCGGTAACGAGATACATAATGCACATTAAACCGTCAATATTTAAACATAAAAATGTTGTATTGCTGCAGCTAGCCCTTATAGTCGTTAGTTACATATTTTTATTTTTAGGATTTTACAATTCTCTGACGGCTGTATTTTTTATAAGTATTTTTATTTTATCAATAATGACTGCAGACATATTTAAGATGTTTCAGGGAAAGCAATATCTCGAAGAAGAAATAAAAGAATATCTGCTTACTGATTTGAAAAATAATAGTATAAAAGATGTCCTTAAACAATTAAAAGAAGAAATAATAGCAAAAATAAAAGATAATAAAGGACTAAAATTTTCTAATTCTAATTTAAAAAATAATAGAGTGCAGGAAGATATTCTAAATCAGTTGAAAGAAGAAATAATTGGCTTTAATTATAGTAATAATACTTTGTATTTTTATAAAGATTTGGATATACTTTATGAACTGTTTAAAAACATTAAGGGAAATGATGATATTTTAAATATTTATCAAACAACCATGGGTGACATATTTAAAGAAATCTCTAATACATCAAATGCGGAATACATATATAAATACCTAAATACATTAAATTTAATTTATGAAGATTGCAATAAAAATTCTAAGGTTTATTTGAATATATGGGATTATATATATTTACAATTTTTTGAATCAATTACAAAGTTGAATCGTAAGCAGTTTGATATAGCATTAACATTAAGATCTTCGTTATATAATAATCTATTTTTCATTAATAAAGAAAATGGATTTGTTCAGCAGAAAAATCATGACCTGGATAATTGGTCAACAAGAATATATTTCAGTATTCTAAGAAACCCGCCTTTAATATGGACAGGAAAAGATGCGCTCTGTTTAAAAAAAGATTTATATCAAAGTTTATATAACAAAATATCATTTAATAATTATAAAGAATTCAAAATTGAAAAGGAAAAAGTTTTACTGAGCGAACTTTTAAATTACACTATTGTATTAGCAGATTACGCGGAAATTAAAATTCTTGAAAACACGGTTTTTAGTTATTTAGCATATAGCGAGGAAAAGTTTTTAGATTATTATGTAAGAATCTTTTGCTATTTTTATTACTTACATAAAGATGAAATTATTAAAAGCGATTTGAAAACTTCTATTGAAAACTTATTGAAGGAACAAAAAAATGCAATCGAGTCCTTTTTCTCAAAAATTAAAACAGAAAAATTAGATTTATCATTTATTGAAAATACTATTGAAATTTTAGGACCCAGGGAACATTATGAAGAAAACGAAGACGATGTTTTAGAAAATACTAAAATGAAATATGTAATTATGGACGATGCTGTATATGAGTTTATAATATTCTTGAAACTATATAAGAATGACAGCCCGGAAACAATATTTAACGAATTGTTAAGTATTGCAAACGATGATTACCTTTATTTTTATAATTATTTCACAGGGAAAAAAATTGATAAAACAAGACAAAGTTATAATTCGTTTTTGACATTTTTTAATTTAGATATTGTTGAAGATGACATTAATGAAAAAATGGATCTGTTTGAAAACGCAATGATACAAATATATAAAGTAAAGGAAATCGAAAAAAGAAAGGAAAAACGAAAAAATATAAATTTTGATGGAATAACTGAAAACATAAAGGCTAGGACGTTAACTATATTAAATGAGGCTACAGCCTCATTTAATAATAAATATCAGAACATCTCAACACAAATGATTGATTTAAAATATCTATCCGATGATACCCTTTTGGCTGAAAAATATCATGAAAATAGGATTCTCCAATTTATAAAAACTGATTTTATTAATGTATTAATAGTAAATATTCGTGATCACTTAAAGATAGAAAAAGTCTTAAAAAAAGATAAAAATAAGCTTAACGTATTTTTCGATAATCTTAAGAATTCAAAAGTCAGCCCGGATACCTTAATGGGTTACTATAATATCTTTTATTATGAAGATAGAACTGATGACTTTAGAAGTTTTGAAAAGGGTAAAAATAAAATTGCTTGCGCATCTCAATTTGCTATAGCAATTGATAGTCAAAAATTTTATTTAAAAATTCTCAGTTTAGATTTAAAAAAAGAAAAAGCATATTTGGAAGATTATAAAAATTTAAGAAAGGATGATTCGGGCAGATTCTTATTTGAAGTAAATGGCAAATATTTACCTTTCGGAGAAGAAGAATTAGAAAAGTACATTCTTGAAAACAAATGTAAAATACATGGTGAAATTGAAATCGAGTACGGTTTTAACGATGATATAATCGGAGCGGGGATTTTTATTGAAGATATGACGGAAGCTCTAATTATAGAAGAGCAGACGCTGTGATGCACAGGTCTGCTTAAAATCATTTTTGTTCGTATTTGGCGATAGGCACATACGGCTTTGTGTGACCGTATTCAACGGTCGGAGCGCCGCTTGTGTTCGCCCAGTTTACGGCGTTGGTGATAACTTTTTGTATCTCTGGGTTATGGTAAATAGGGAAGGTTTCATGACCGGGTCTGAAATAAAATATCTTGCCTTTGCCCCTGTGATAGCAGCAGCCGCTTCTGAATACCTCGCCGCCTTCAAACCAGCTTATGAATACAAGCTCGTCCGGCTGGGGGATGCAGAAATGCTCGCCGTAGGTCTCCTCATGCTCAAGGACTATCTTTTCGTCAAGACCGGACACGATCGGATGTCCGGGATCAACGACCCACAATATCTCTTTATCGCCGTCCTCACGCCATTTGAGCTTTTGCGACTGGGTTCCGCATATCTTCTTAAATATCTTGGAAGCGTGGCCGGAGTGAAGGACTATGAGACCCATTCCTTCCATGATACGGTGATATACACGGTCTACTATTTCGTCGTCAACGTTTTTATGTCCCGCATGTCCCCACCAAATCAAAACATCGGTATCATTCAAAACATCTTCGGTCAAACCGTGTTCAGGCATGTCCTGAGTCGCCGTTTTTACATCCATGCCGGCTGCTTTTAGAAATTCGGCGATGCAATTATGTATACCGCTCGGGTATATTGCCGCAACGTTTTCACGCTCTCTTTCGTGGATGTATTCGTTCCACACTGTTACTTTTACCATGATCGTCACTCCAGACATAATGTTGTAATCGATTACCTATTATAACATGTTTTATTTAATATGTATAAAAAAATTATTATTTTTTATTGGAATATAATAAAAAGCCCGCCTGTGCGGGTTTCAGACTGTCGAAAAAGTACACGCGCCGCAAAAGTGATTGCACATATATGATAAGACAACATTGAAGTATCAGATATTTAAACGTGATCTTCAGGTTGTGTTTTTAAACACAAAATGGCTCTGCCACCCCATACCTGTGGCACTTTTGCTTACTTCGTTAACAGGCGCCCTGCTGTATCTGCATACAGCGACGAGCGCCTGTTCTTCGTCTGCCTGCCTTTTTCGAGCGTCTGCCAGCTTTACAGATATTTTTTCATTTCGTCGATGTTGGTTTGTTCGGTTTTGAGCAGTTTGTCAGCAAGGCCTTTGACTTCGGGGTCTGAATTATCATAATCCTTAAGATGTCTTGTGATGTCGGTCACACCCATCGTGCTGCCCTGAATCATCATCTGCGCCATGTGAGACGAAGTCTTGTCGATCAGCGTATTGCCCTTTACCGACATGTAGGTCGACACTTTTGCAATGGCGCCGATGCTGTCCGGGTTGTGGTTAAGCGCTTTCATCTTGTCTTTCGATTTGTCGAAAATATTCTGATACTCGGTAAGCTGGCTTTTCAGCACATTTCTAAAATTTGTGTCGTCTGAAATGTCGATGAGCTGTGAAATCGAGTTTTTGCCCATTTCGGCATTTTTGTAGATATAATTTAACAGTTCGGTATCCTTTGACATATAATCACCATCTTCAAAATTGTTTTGACTATAGTTTGCTCAGGATTTTTAAAATTTTACTAAAATTCAATACATTTTGTTGCGATATTATTCACAAAGGATAAGTCGTGCTCGACAAAGAGCATCGTTGGTTTATACTGTGTTATCAAATTTTCGATCTGTATGCGGGACATTACGTCGATAAAATTGAGCGGTTCGTCCCAGATATATATATGCGCCTTTTCGCACAGGCTTTTCGCAATGAGCACTTTTTTCTTCTGACCGCCGCTGAAATCGCACATGTCTTTTTCAAACTGCACCCTTGAAAAATCCATTTTGCGAAGCAGCGCCTTAAAAAGGCTTTCGTCGATGTTGCTGTCCTCGGCAAAACTCTTGAGATCGCCCTGTAAAAAGGACGTGTCCTGCGGAACATATGAGATGACAAGTCCGGATGCGGTTTCAAGTTGGCCGCAGTGGGAGATGCCCTCGCCGGTTATCAGCTTTAAAATGCTAGATTTGCCGCTTCCGTTTTTCCCGGTAAGCGCTATCCGCTCGCCCTCAGTTAGTGTGAAGTTTATATCAGAGCAGACTTTTTTGTCGCCGTAAAATATAGAGAGGTCTTTTGCCTCGATAAGCCGCCTGCTGTGATGCTTCAACGGCGTGATTTTAAGGTCTTCCGACTCCTCAATATTCCTCAAAAGTTTTGACTTTTCCTCGACAGCCGAAAGCTTGCGGGCTTCGGCGGATTTTGAGCGTTTCATCATTTTGGCGGCTTTATGCCCGACATATCCCTTGTCCGGTACATCGCCCGATTTTTTGCTTTTCTCGGTTTTGTCCGACCATGAGGCAGTGCGCTTTGCAGCCTCTGAAAGGCGCTTTATGTCCTTTTTTAGTTTGTCGTTTTCGGAAATCTCAAAGTTATCTTGATACTCTTTATTGAGCAGCCATGTCGAAAAATTGCCCTGCTGAATCTCGATATCCGTCTTATTTATCGAAAGAATATGGTCTATGCAGTTGTCGAGGAAAACCCTGTCGTGCGAAACGAGTATGAAGCCCTTCTTGCTGTTCAAATAATCGCTCACAAGCTTTCGCCCCTTTACGTCAAGGTGGTTTGTCGGCTCGTCTATAAGCAGAAAGCTGCTGTCGTTTAAGAAAAGCGATGCGATGAGTACCTTTGTCTGCTCGCCGTTGCTGAGCGTTTCGAAGGGGCGGTAAAGCACGTCTTCCGATACTTCAAGCTTCGGCAAATCCTTTAAAAGCCGCCAAAGCTCAAATCCCGGACAGATGTTTTCAACGACGTTTACGGTATCCATGCTTTTATCGGGGACGTCGAATGGGAAGTACATGAATTTGATTGACGAGCTTATGCTGCCGGAATATTCAAAGCCACCCGTGAGCAGCTTTAAAAATGTCGTTTTGCCACGACCGTTTCGCCCGGTGAAACCTAGCTTCCAGTCGGTGTCGATGTTCAGCGATACGTTTTCAAAGATATTATCATAACTGCCGTCATAGGCAAAGGTAAGGTTTTTAATCGTGATTTGTGACATAATATTCCTCCTTAAAAAATAACAGGGATACGGAAAGCCACTTCCCGTATCCCAAAGGATCAAATATAAAGCAACATTTCCGCACAAGGCATGACAAATAAACCGTTATCCATCAGCCTGTATTAAATTATCAGCGGAAATTATTGCGCATCTTTTCATCTCAAATCATTATTATTTTATTTGATTTTATCAAAACTTAATTTCTGTGTCAAGACCAGTTATTCTATAATTTGCAGTAAATTTCACATAATAATATTATTATAACAAAATCGCAGGTGCATTATGAAAAAAGCGCAGAGAGCCTCACGAGATTTCGAAAGGCTGAGATCACAATTTAAACAGATCGAAGAGATCGTTAATAATACCAGAAACTCAAATCTGTGGAAGCATGAGGCGAGCGTCAGAAAAAAGATAAAATCCCTCAAAGACCTTAAGGACAAAGGTCTTAAGGATTACGACATCGTCTATGAGGATTATATCGGGCTGCTTAATTATATCTCCCAAAAGCTTATCGAGTTATATAACAGGCGCAACAACAGCTCATACGAGTTTGAGGACATCATAAAGACTGATATGAAGGGATATATCAGCTCTGGCATCATGTCCGTTCTTATCAAAAGCCATATTCCAAACCTTGTTGCGGCGCAGTTTGAAAAATATTTCCCCGATAATCCGAAGGACGAGTTTGAAGACGCAAGAAAAATCAAAAGAAAGTTCTTCCTGCATCTCGGCGCAACGAATACCGGCAAGACGTATAACGCCCTTGAAAGGCTCAAAACTGCGGAAAACGGTGTTTATCTCGCCCCTTTGCGCATACTTGCGCTTGAAAATTTTGAAAAGCTCAACCGTGACGGCGTGCCCTGTGACCTGCTTACAGGCGAGGAAGAGATCGACGTTGCCGATGCAAAGCATGTCAGCTCTACGATAGAAAAGCTCGATTTGAGCCGTGAATATGACATTGCAGTCATCGACGAGATACAGATGATAGAAAATTCACAGCGTGGACAGGCGTGGACAAGGGCGCTTTTGGGATTGAAATGCCCCGAGATACATGTCTGCGGCGCGCTTAATGCTAAAGAGCTGATACTGAAAATAATCGAAGACTGCGGCGACGAGGCGGAAGTGAGGGAATACCACAGGGAAATACCACTCAAACTCTATGACAAATCTTTCGAGCTCAAAACCACCGTCAAGGGGGATGCTCTCGTCGTCTTTTCAAAGCGGCGTGTTTTAGAGCTGTCTAAATTTCTCAACGAGAAGGGCGTGAAGAACAGCGTTATTTACGGCGACCTTCCGCCCGAGGTGCGGCGAATGCAGTATGACGCTTTCATAAGCGGCGAAAATGGCGTGCTAGTGACGACGGACGCTATCGGCATGGGCGTGAACCTTCCTATCCGCAGGATCATTTTCATGGATATAAAGAAGTTCGACGGCGAGGATTTTCGCTATCTCACGACGCAGGAGGTAAAGCAGATAGGCGGCAGAGCCGGAAGAAAGGGCATATACGAGGTTGGCTTTGTCGGCGTTTACGGCCCCTATCAGCCCTATATCAGAGAGTGCCTCGAAACGCCGGATGATGAGCTTTTAGAGGCCGTCGTCGGCCCCAGCGAGACAATTCTGAAAATCGGCAATCTGCCATTAAATGAAAAGCTTGCTCTGTGGAGCACACGTCAGGAAAAGCTCGACTATTACAGAAAAATGGACGTCAGCGATTACCTATTGATTCTCGATTCGATAAAGCGGTATAAACTGCCGGAGGAGATCCAGTATAGGCTGATGAAACTGCCGTTTGACGTGGGAAATCCCGAGATTCTGGCAAGCTTCGTCGACTATGTCGACGAGATTTTCAGACTTAATAAAAGCAGGGTGACTAAACCGCTCTTCACCGAAAACACGCTTTCGGATCTCGAGATTTACTATCAGAAAATAAACCTATATTATTCTTTTTCAAAAAATCTCAAACTCTCCTTCAACGAGCAATGGGTCTATGACGAACGCAAAAATGTCAGCGAAAAGATAAACGAGCTGCTATTAAAATTATAATAATAGATTTTGGGGCGTCAAATGACGCCCCTTTTATTATCTTGACAGGTAGAGGAAATATGTTACAATAATTAGGTAATATGCCCTATGAAGGTATAATTTGGAGGGGATAACGTGAAAGAGTTCTGGAAAAAAAGAAAAAGCCCTGCAAAAAAGCTGCTCATGGTGATCATTGCGGTTTCGATGATTTTTTCTCTTGTTCCTGTAAATGTCATGGCTGACGATTCTGCCTATGACCCATCCTCGGTCACTGTTACGGCTGATTCAAATGCAAAAAGAGGCATTGCCGAAGACACTTCATTTACGGTTTCGGGCAAGGGGCTTACTCAGAATATCGTTGAAAAAAGGATTACGATCACGCCTGCAGTGACGTTTAAAGTCTCAAAATCAGGCAGTACATATAAAATTAAACCCGATATTCCGTTTGACAGCGACAAGCTTGTCATCCTAACGCTTGCCGATGAAAATGGGGGCACGCTCAACAAGTGGGCATTCCAAACCGAGAGCAAATTTGAAATTTTGAACACCATCCCGAGAAACGGTAATACTTATGTTGCAAATGATGCCGGCATCGAGCTTTATTTTTCACAGAGTGATGTCGACCTTGCAAGCCTGACGTCATCGTTCCATATAAATCCGGAGGTCAAGGGAACATTCAAAATGTTCGGCAACGCCGCTGTCTTCATCTCGTCTGAACCGCTCAAGGGCGGCACCACATACAGTGTCACGATCGATAAAGATGTCAAAAACAGCGTTGGCGAAACGATAGGCGATAAAAAGGAATTTTCCTTCAGCGTCGAGGATAAAAACGATGACGATACTGTTTTTTACTGGGAAAAGTACAGCTTTTCATCTTTCCTTCCGTCTGAAACGCCGGTGATGTCCACTTATGTTGCCAGTGGCTATGAGGACAAAAAGGCGAACGTCGAAATCTACAGCTTAAAGGATGACAAGGCTTATCTTGACGAGCTTGACGCTTATGCCTCGGACAGGGGAATAGCTTTTGAGCCTGATATGAAAAAAATGACCTTAAAGCTTTCATTCGATTCTCCTTTATACAAGGGGCAGAGCGAATGGGACGATTTCAGGTATATCCCCGCGCCGCAAAAACTTGACAAAGGCTATTACTATATGAAGGCAACGATCACAGATAGTGACGGCAATCCGCAGAGCGTCTCGATGTATTTTCAGGTGTCAGACCTTTCCGTCTATTCGTCTTTAAACGGAAATGACGCTTTAGTCTGGGTCAACAGCGCGGATACAAAAAAACCTGTTTCGGGCGCGTCGGTCAAATTTATATATGATAAGAATACTGATTCCGGGAAAACCGGCAGTGACGGGAGCGCAGTTGTAAAATGGGGCAAAAAGTTTGACAACACTTGCAGGAATAACAGCCTTATTTTAAAGATAGAAAAGGACGGCGGCGTTTTCATAGATTTTGCCGATAAAGAAGGCTTTTATGCTTTTGACGGCGATGAAAACTATGCCGGCGATGATTATTACTCATACATATATACTGACAGAGAATTATATCTGCCTACCGATAAGATACAGATATGGGGCGTTCTGCGCCCGAGGACTGACACCGCCAAAAAGCCGGAAAACCTCAAGATAAAGCTGGATGCAGATAACAACAGTTTGTTTGACAACAGTATTTATGAAGCGCCGGTGACACTCAGTGACAGCGGGGTTTATAAATGTGAAATCCCTGTCACCGGTCTTGCGGCGGATTATTACAGAATCACTCTTACCAGCGGGAAAAGTGAGCTGTCAAGCAGCTATATCAATATTTCGGATTATGAAAAACCGACCTATGTAATGACGGCAAAACCTGAAAAAGAGGTCAATATAGATACGGCTGAAAATCCAGCTGTTATCGATGTGAATAGCCAGTTTTTTGAGGGGACGCCCGCCTCAGGGCTTCCTGTTAAGGTGTCTATGTATGAAAGCGGAGAGAGGAAAGAATACCATTTAAAGCTTGACCGTGACGGTAACGGCACTTTTTCGATAAAGCAGGACGCTGATATCATGTCGTGGAAGCCTGAAAATTTAAATTTTTATGTCAGTGCCGAAAGCGCTGAAGATTATTATGACGATGGATTTGGAGCGGACGGCTCGGTCATCACCGTAAATCGTGACACAATGCTTCAAGCCGACGTTAAGCATAAGGATGGCAAAGCTACGATCGATGTTACGACAAACAAAATGGATCTGACTAACTTAAAATCCGCAGACGATCTTAACGGCGACAAATATCCCAAAAACATAATGGGAGCTCCGGCTGACGTCGACGTTACGCTGACAATAACACGCCACTTCAGTCAGCAGACCGGCAATGAGGCATATTACGATTTTTTAAACAAGAAGACGATTTATATCCCGACGTATGAAGAGGCAAAAAAAACAGATACCATGACATTTAAAACGTCGGGCGGGAAATATACGCTTGCGGACATCCCGTATGAGAACGGATGGTATGAATTTGATTTCAATTATAAAGACGGCAAGGGGCGCAATACAAAATATTCAACTTCGTTTTTCAACGATTATAATGATTACTTTGACGGCGTAAACAGATATGACTTCTACTCAGCCGAAAGCGGCGAAAACTATGATCTGGGATTCAATGAAAAAAAACCGCTGACCGTTGACGTCATGAAAAACGAGCAAAAATTTGATTTGAGCGGCGACGCAAGGATACTTGTTGCAAAGGTTCAGAAGAATACGTTTGATGTAAACACTTTAAGCACCAACGAGTTCACGATTAATTATGATAAAAAATACATGCCGAACTTTATGTTGGTAGGGGCGTGTTTCGACGGAACGAATACATACGGCATTCAGTATAACTACGTTGACTATGATCCCTCTGAAAAAGGGCTTTCTATCAGCGTCAAGACGGATAAAGACGTTTACCGCCCATCAGATAAGGTGAACGCGGATGTCGAAGTCAAGGATAAATACGGGACCCCTATTCCAAATGCCGATGTGTGCCTGAGCGTTGTCGATGAGGCTAATTTTGCCGTAAACCAGCAGTATGCCGATGTGCTGGGAACACTTTACGGTGAAATATATTATCCGGAAATTACGACCTATTCATCTTCTTCTGTGCCTCAAGATTATGGCGGCGGAGATGGAATGGGCGGCGGAGACGGCAGCGGTGAAGTGAGGACGAAATTCAATGACAACGCTGCGTTTTTAACAATTAAGACAGATAAAGACGGAAAGGCGAAAACGGAGTTCACCCTTGCCGACAACCTGACGACATGGCGGATAACGGCGCTTGCAGTGAGCAGTGATCTTAAGGCGGGCTCAAGCACGACCGACGTTTCGACTAAGCTTGCGATGTTCCTGTCGCCGATAGTGCCGGAGAAGTTCATTTCGGGCGACACGGTCAACTTCTCATCAAGGGCATACGGAAGCAGTGTTGACGGCAAGGATGATGTGAACTATACGGCGACCGTCACGGGCAGCGGCGTCAACAAAACAGTAGATGTAAAGACCGCGGCGTGTGAAGACGCAATATTCAAATTCGGAACGCTTCCTGTCGGAGATTATACGCTTACGATAAAAGGCACAGACGGAAAGCTTTCAGACGGGATAGCGAAGCCGTTTTCAGTTGTTGACAGCGGGCTTGAGGCGACTATCTCGAAAATCACGACCTTTGACGACATTAAAAATATAAATGCCGCACGTTTCCCGGTAAGCCTTGGATTTTATAACAGCGATTACGCCATGTACAGCAAGGTGCTTTCAAAGCTTGCGGGAGGTTACGGCGAGCGGACGGACGCAAGAATGGCAAGTGTATTCGCAAACGACCTGATCTATAAAGAGTGCACAGGCATCGACAGAAGCAGCTTAGACAAGATAGCCGATATTAAAAATGATTATGATTTGTTGACATTTACATATAATCCGAACAATTATTATGCCGACCAGAATAACGAAGATGCCACTCTATCTGCGCTCGCAGCAGCCGCGCTGCCCGAATATATAAACAAAACAAGCATGGAATCAGCTCTTTATTCGGAAATCGTTAATCCCGAGGCGACTTCGATCGATGTTGCCTCCTCCTACATGGGGCTTGCGGCGCTTGGAGATCCTGTGCTTATCGACATACAGTCGCTGCTGAAAAACAACAAAGGTTTTACAGAGATAGACACGCTGCGGCTGATTGCCGGGCTTGCCTATGCAGGGGACTTTGATGGCGCGAAAAAGTATTTTGATAAACTGATTGTGCCGAAACTGCTCGACTGGAAAGACGACAGGGGAAACACGGGCGTGTATTACGATACCGGAAACAATTACTGGAACGTTCCGGCAACAGGGGCGGCTTTGGTAACGGCATCGCTGCTGCATCTGCCATCTGCCGATAAAATGGCGGGTTATCTCTGCGAAAACAAGTCTGAAACATATCTCCCAGTTCTTGAACAGGTGATTTATGTCAGGAATTTCAAGCCGGCTTCAAATAATAACGCATCATTTTCATATAACGATAACGGAAAGACTGAGACGGTCGATCTTTCAAAGCTCGGCATAAAGTTTGTTTCATTCTCGAAAGAGCAGTTTGAAAACGCAGACTTTAAAGAGTCGGGAAACGTGGGCGTTGCGGCTTATTACACCGGGCTGCCGTCTGAGATCAAGGATACAGACAAAAAAACGCTCGAAGTGACGAAAACAGTCACAAAAGAGAGCAACGTCGGCGATATGGAAAAAGTCGTAATAGATATTGGTGGCGAGCCATACGGCGACTTTTTGATACAGGATTATATTCCGACAGGGGCGCGGTTCTGCGGCTTTGGAAGTGACGATTATGATCGAAATTATTTTCTTGCTTCATCTGAAAAGCAGAACATAAAGATATTCATCCATTGTTCTGAAACTTCACAAATCGTATATTATATCCGAAACGTCACCCCCGGTGTTTATGTAAGTGAGGCGCCTATCGTGACTTCCGAAGATTATCCAGAATGGGGTCAGGGCGAGCGGCAGAGCGTGATAATCAATTAAATTTAAAAAGAGGCTTTCGTAAGAAAGCCTCTTTTTTTGCAGGGATTTATTGACATATCGAGGAAAAATGTTACAATTGACTTGATGGGTGACAAAATAAGATATTTGTTGGAGGGGATTATGGCTGGATTTTTCGAATTCAAAAATAGGCTGTCGGGCAAAATGCTTACGATATTCCTATCGGTTTCAATGATATTATCAGTCTTTCCGCTAGGTTCCACGGCGGCGGATAGTATTGATGGACAGTCTGTGACGGTTACAGCGCAAAAGGAAACAAAAAAGGGCATTGCCGTCGATTCGGGATTCATTGTAAAGGGAGACGGCATTACAGAGGATTTTATTCAGAAAAGAATAGTAATAACGCCTAAAAGGACGTTTAAGACAGAGGCACAGCCTGACGGTACATATATCATTACGCCTGACAAACCGTTTGAAAGCAATGTCCTCGTTACGGTGTCGCTGACTGATGAAAATGGGGATACCGTAAACAAATGGGCATTCCAGACCGAGCAGAAATTCAAGATTCTGGGCACAAGGCCGGACGACGAGGATTCATCCGTACATCTGAATGCGGGTATAGAGCTTGAGTTTTCAGAAAGTGACGTCGACCTTGACAGCCTAAAATCAGCTTTCAGCATTACGCCGAATGTTACCGGTCAGTTTAAAATGTTCGCAGATACGGCTGCTTTTATCCCTGACGCTGAGCTTTCGTATGGCACCGTTTATAAAGTGACTGTTTCCACTAACGTCAAAAACAATGAAGGCGAAAAGGTTGAAAGCGGAATAGAGTTCAGGTTTAAAACGATAGAAGAGCCGGAAGATACGATTTTCTACAGCAATAAATACAGTTTCGGCACATTCATACCCTCTGATCCGATTGCTTTGGGGCTTTCGGTTGCGGACGATTATAAAAATGAAAAATTCAAGGTTTCTGTCTACCGGTTTTCCCCTGATGATTACCTTGCAGAGCTTTCTGCATACTGCGACAGCCATGGCTTTGATTTTAAACCCGATCTTTACAAGTCATCGGAATTCATGACATTTACAAGCGAGCTGACAAAAGGGCAAAGCTGGGATAGATATATAGTTATGCCGCAGAATTTTAACCTCGGATTTTACTGTGCTGTTATCTCAGCGACGGACAACAAGGGCAAACAGCAGAGTGTATATAAGTATTTTCAGGTGTCAAACCTTTCTGTTTACGGTTCATTCAACGACAATGACGGACTCGTCTGGGTGAACAGGTCGAGCGGGGCGGTTTCTGGCGCCACGGTCAAATTCAAAAATGAAAAAGGCACGGATTCCGGCGTGACTGGCAAGAACGGCAGCACCATAATCAAATGGGACAAGATCAGAGGGGATAATTATTATTATCAGGATGACTGCGTTTTAAAGATTCAAAACGGAGGCGATATTTTTATAGATATTGCAGATCTGAGCAGTTATTATTGCTGTGACTATTACGGAGGCTATTACGGGTCTAGCTCTGAAGATTACTATTCATATTTGTATACGGACAGAGAGATGTATCTTCCTACGGATAAAGTGCAGATGTGGGGTTTGATCCGCCCGAGAAAGGATGGCGTAAAAAAACCCGAAAATCTTAAGGCTGTGATAAGTGACGGCGATGATGATTTGTATGAGACGCCGGTGACTTTGAGCGACAGCGGCACGTTCAGCTGCGAGCTTTCCTTTTCAGATCTCAAGTCTGATTATTACAGCATCAGGGTTGTTGATGGGGACGATGCGATCTTCGGCACATATGTGGAAATATCTGATTATGTAAAACCTGTTTATGTTTTTTCTGCAAAGCCTGAGCAAGAGGTTTATGTCGAACCCTCTGAAAATCCGGTCGTCGTTGATGTAAACTGCCAGTTCTTCGAGGGTTCGCCCACATCAAATCTTCCTGTTTCTGTAGACGCTTCCGGAGACGGAAATCTTAAATATACTAAGAAATTCAACCTCGGCAGGGACGGCAGCGGAAAAGTCTGGATAAAGCAAAGTGTTGAAAAAGCGGAATGGTGGGAGCCGGATTCACTGGATTATCGCATCTATACCGACAGCGCCGAAAACAAAGAGCAAGTTGCGTCCGGCTCGGTGATGACCTTCAACCGAGATACGATGCTCTACGCAACAGTAAATCAGGACAGAACGATCGACGTTGAAACAAATAAAATGAACCTGTCCGGTATCCACACAGAAGCTGATTATCACAGCGACAACTTTCCTGAAAATATCAAAGGCGAGCCGGTGGATATAGACGTTACGCTCACAAAAACCCATTACTACTATGTGTCCACAGGCACGTATTCTGATTATGATTTTATCAACAAGAAGACGATAAGTTTCCAAACTTATGAAGTCAGAACTGATGTGACAACCAGAACTTTCAAGACTGTGAACGGCAAGTTCAAGGTCACTGATCTTCCTTACATATCAGATAACGCTTGGGATGAATACGAGTTCTCATATAAGGACGGGCGGGGGCGTGACACAATATCAGGGCTAAGTGCTTATGAACCGTACTATTGCGGCAGACCAGAACCGTCTCAATATAAGAATTACTCGTTTGAAGCTGTCGGAAATCCGAACAGACTGACGATTAACGAAAAGAACCCTCTTACCTTTTTTATAAATGAAAACAACAGCAAGCTGAAGCTTGGAAATAACGGCAGGTATCTTACCGCAAAGGTGCAGAGCGATACCTTTGACGTGACTTTAAGCACAAAAGATGAATTCACGGTAAACTTCGATAAAAAGCTTATTCCTAATTTCGAGCTTATCGGGGCATATTTTGACGGTAAGCATATATTCCCGATAGAGGGAAGTGGAATCAGTTACGATCCTTCCGAAAAAGAGCTTACTGTTAACGTCAAGACTGATAAAGAGGTTTACCGTCCATCAGACAAGGTGAATGCGGAAGTTACGGTTTTGGACAAAAGCGGAAAACCTGTCCCGAACGCTGACATTTGCATGAGTGTTGTCGACGAGGCGCAGTTCGCAATCGCTCCGCAGGGGGTCAATATGCTCGCTACCCTGTACGGCAGAATATATTATCCCAGTCTATGCAGTTATGTTTCATACACGCAATATTACGGCTCTGCATCCGGCGGAGGGGGCGCAAGCGATAGCGCAAGTGATGTTTCTCCTACAGCGCCTGCTTCACCAAAACCGCGCTCTAAATTTGTTGACAACACTGCCTTTTTGACTCTCAAAACCGATAAAGACGGAAAGGCTAAGACAGAATTCACCCTTGCCGACAACCTTACGTCATGGCGAATAACAACACTTGCCGTAAGCCCTGATCTTGGCGCAGGTTCAAGCAAGATCGATATCACGAGCAAGCTTGCTATGTTCGTGTCGCCCGTGGTGCCTGATACCTTCATAACGGGGGATACGGTGAATTTCTCGTCCCGCGCATATGGCACAGAGGTCGAGGGAACACAGGATATTAGTTACACAGCCACAGTAGAGGGAAACGGCGTTTCAAAGTCGGTTGATGTGTCCGCAAAAGCCATGGACGATGCGATTTTCAAATTCGGAACGCTTTCTGCGGGCAACTATACACTGACGATAACCGGCTCGAACGGAAATCTTTCAGACAGCATTTTAAAGCCGTTTTCGGTGATAGACTGCGGATTGCAGGCACAGTATTCGGACATCATAAACTTTGACGACATAAAGAATATAAAGCCAGTCCGCTATCCGGTCTATCTTGAGTTTTTTAGCAATGATTATCTGGTATATAACCGGGTGCTTTCAAACCTCGCCCATAATGGCAGTTGGCGCTCGGACGCGGAGATTGCAAGCTCTTTTGCATGGAACCGAATCTATAGTGATATCTATGGAAAAAGCCCTGAAAATGACGTGCCTTATGAAATAAAGAATGCAGATGGACTTATACCGCTTTTGAGTGAAGACAAAAAGGGCGACCCTGTTCTTACAGGGCGAATTGCGTCGGCGGCTCCCGATTATATCAATAAAAGTTCGGTGAATTCGGCGCTGTATGGTGTAATTTCCGGTGAAGATTCAACGCCCGAACAGGTCGCGGCTGCGTATATGGGGCTTGCTTCGCTCGGCTCCCCGGTGCTTATTGACATTAAGTCATTATTAAAGAACGGGGGCGGATTCTCAGAGCTTGATAAACTGCGCCTTACCGCCGGGCTTGCGCTTGCGGGCGATTTTGAAGGCGCTAAGGATTATTATAATAAGCTGATCGCCCCAAAGCTTACAGACACATATGATAAATGGGGAGATCCGGCGTTATACTACAAAGCTGGCGACGACAACGACATGAATATCGAAATGACGGCCGCCGCTTCTATAACAGCTTCGATTTTGAGGCTGCCGTCAGCCGATCTTCTGGTAAGATACCTGTGCAGCGCTGAGTCGCAGACAGACTTAACCGTCCTCGAACAGATGGTCTATGTAACCCATTTTAAACCTAAATCCAGCGCCAGCGCATCCTTCTCATATACGCAGGGCGGCAAGACGGAAACGGCAGAGCTTGATAAGCGCGGTTTTGAGTGTCTCTCCTTTACAAAGGAACAGTTTGCCGACACATCCTTCAGCAAGATTTCCGGGGATGTCGGTGTTATGGCATTCTACACCGGCTATGCCTCGGAGAATAAGAGCACAGGAAGAAAAGACCTTAGAATCACAAAGAAGGTAACGCCCGAAAGCAACGTCGGCGATGAGGAAAAGGTCACGGTAACTGTTGAGAACGCGCCCAAAGGCTATATTAGCATTCAGGATTATGTTCCGACCGGCGCTAGATACAGCGGAAAAGACTCATGGAAGGTATACCTTAACAGCTCTGAAAAGCAGAATCTGCGTTTTAAAACTTATAATGATAGCCCGGGAATGGTCACTTTCTCTTATTATGTCCGCAACGTGACGCCCGGGGTCTATATCTGCGAAGCTCCCATTGTCAAGGCTGAACAGACGAATGAATGGGGTCAGGGCGAGCGGCAGAGCGTGATAATCAACTGAATATAAAAATGCCGGCTGGGGACTGACCCGAAGCCGGCATTTTTTGTTATGAGGGAAGCAGGACTGCGTCAAGCTCTTGTTTGAATCTGTCCGAGTAGATAAGCCCGCCGTGTTTAAGCCCGTCAAACTGTTTGAATTGCAGATCAGGGATATACTTTTTCAGTTTATTTATAGATTTTATCGCAAAGTATTCCTTACTGCCGCACCAGCAGTATACTTCCGTTTTGGTGTCTTTAATCTCAGCTCTTATCTTTTGGATATGGTCGAAATAATATGCGTTGTAAAAAGTCTTTTTCGTAATGTTTGAGAATACGACGGAATTAAGCTTTTCAGGGCAGCTTTCACTTGTGAAGCTGCCGGTCACGAGGTTCAGTAAAATTGGGCTTGTTTTCTCAGGGCTTTTGATTATTTTAACCGCTATCGCTGCGATGATTTTTGAAAAGGGCATTGCCAGAAAGCGGGGGCGGGGCAGAAGATAGGGCGCGTCGAGGATCGTTTTTTCAATTGCCGTTCTATTGCTTGCAAGGATCTCCGCAAGGACGTTTGCGCCCATCGAAAAACCGTATGCCGCATAGATTTTTCCGCCGTGATGCGTGGCGATATAGTCGTCGATTTCCACTGCGGTCTGCTCGATATCGGCAAAGTCTTTGTCCTCTTTCGGATTGTGTCCGTCATATGCCGGAAGAATGAGATAGTAATTCCTTTGAAGGTCGCCGATTAGATGGCTGAAATTCTGCTCCCACGTGCAGACCATGCCGTGTAAAAGCAGGAGGGAGGGCTTGCTTTCGTCTCCGAACGTTTCAAAAGTCACTTTTATCACTTCCATGAAGATATGATTTTCTATATTATATCACGTCGAATGCGCATTATGTCATCTGCTGTCATTGAACTTTATAAAATCAGCTGATATAATAATGATATTCTGAAAAACGAGGTAACATTATGGTAATCTGCGCTGTCTTTGCTCTATGCAGGGTCTGATTCAAGGGCGGATTTGCATGGAGCGGTAAAACCACCGCCCAAAATCGGGCTTTGCAGCTTATGATTCAATAAGGATTTAAGGAGCAAAGTCATGATAAAATTAAATAAATTAAAAGAGCTTAAAAGCTTTTTGATACTTTGGAGCAGTCAGTCCGTTTCCTCTCTCGGCACAGCTATGACCAATTTTGCACTTATCATTTGGGCATACGGACGTAAGGGGACAGCAACGAGCATCACTCTGCTTTCTGTCTGCTCTTATCTGCCGTCTATCCTGTTCTGCTTTGCGGCGGGCACGCTTGCCGACAGATGGGATAAGAAGAAAGTCGTGCTTGTAAGCGATTTCACAGCGGCTTTGGGGACGCTGACGATCTTCATTCTGTACGGCACCGGAAGGCTTGAGATCTGGCATCTTTATATCATCAATTTCATCTTGAGCTTTATGAACGCGTTTCAAAATCCGGCGGCGAATGTTGCCCAGTCGCTTATCATCCCTAAGAAATATTACGTCAGAACGGGAGGAATGCAGGCTTTTTCAAATTCTCTAGTTACGATCCTTACGCCTGCGCTTGCGACAGCCGTCATGTCTTTTGGAGGGATACGAACGGTGTTCATTATTGACCTGTTGACTTTTGCCGTCGCATTTACGGCGCTTATGTTTTTTATAAGGATACCGAAAATAACGGCGGAAAACATAGCCGAGCCGTTTTTGAAAGGCATTTCGTCGGGGTTTCGTTTTTTGAAAGAGCATATGCCCCTTTTTAAGATGATACTCTTCTTCTCATTTGTCAACCTGTTGGCATCTATGGCGGGCAACGCTATAATGCCGGCAATGATTCTTGCAAGGACAAATCAGAACAGGGTCACGCTTGGGCTGGTATCCACCGCAATAGGGGCGGGCGCGCTTGCCGGAAGCGTTCTTGTTACGGCTGCAAGACCGGCAAAAAGCCGCACAAAAGTCATCTTTATTTCCTGCGCAATATCCTTTATGATATGCGACATCCTGTGGGGTGTCGGGAAAAGCAAAGCGGTTTGGATATTTGCCGCCTTTGCCGGAAATCTGCCTATGCCATTCATAAACGCTAACATTACAGCAATAATGAGGACTAAAGTGCCGCTTGAAATGCAGGGGAGAGTGTTCTCGGCAAGAGATACCTTTCAGTTTTCTACGATACCTGTCGGGCTGTTCCTCGGCGGGGTTCTTGCCGATCATGTTTTCGAGCCGTTCATGCTCTCGCCGTCGCCTGTGCGAAATGCGCTGTCGGCGATAGTTGGAACCGGAAAGGGTTCCGGAATGGCTGTGATCTTCCTTATAACGGGAATCGTGGGGATGGTTTCAAACTTGCTTTGCCTAAAAGATGCGATATTCAGAGGCCTTGATGAATAAAAGGGGCGTCGGCTTAAGAAAAGCCGGCGCCCTGTTTATAAAGTGAAGGTCTATACAGCCTGTTCATCAATTGACGGGCCGGTGAACTGGCTGTTGTAAATGTCGGCATAAAAGCCTTTCTTTTCAAGCAGCTGCTGATGCGTTCCGCTTTCTATGATGGAACCGTGGTTCATAACCAGTATCAGCTTGGCGTCGCGGATCGTCGAAAGTCTGTGAGCTATAACAAAGTTTGTGCGGCCTTCCATAAGTCTGCCCATAGCCTTTTGGATAAGCACCTCTGTACGTGTGTCGACTGAGCTTGTTGCCTCGTCGAGTATCAGCACGGCAGGGTCGGCAAGGATGGCACGCGCGATCGTGAGAAGCTGTTTCTGTCCTTGCGAGATGTTTGAGGCTTCCTCGTTGAGGACGGTCTTGTAACCGTCAGGCAGGCTTCTTATGAATCTGTCGGCATGAACCGCCTTAGCCGCCGCAACGACCTGTTCATGTGTCGCACCTTCACGGCCGTAACGGATGTTGTCTTCGATAGAGCCGTTGAAGAGCCATGTGTCCTGAAGCACCATGCCGAACATCGTGCGCAGGCTGCCCCGCTTTATGTCACGGACATTCACGCCGTCAAAGGTGATATTTCCGCCATTGATCTCATAAAAACGCATGAGCAGATTGACGAGCGTGGTCTTTCCGGCGCCTGTAGGACCGACGATGGCGATGGTTTCGCCTTTTTTGATATCAAGGTTCATATCCTCGATAAGTGGCTCGGTTTCTTTATAGCTGAATTTGACATGATCGAATTTGATATCGCCACGCGGAGCTTCGATGACCTTGGCATTTTCTGTGTCAGAGATCTCTTCCTCCTCGTCCAGCACCTCGAATACACGCTCAGCGCATGCAACGGTGGACTGGATGATGTTCGCAATATTAGCGGTCTGAACTATCGGCATCGAGAACTGTCTCGAATACTGGATGAATGCTGTTATGTCGCCGATGTTGAGCCATGTCTTTGTTACGAATATGCCGCCCGCCACTGAAATGATGACATAACCGATATTGCTTATAAAATTCATGAGCGGGAACATTGAGCCGGAGAGGAACTGAGCTTTCCAGCCTGCGTTGTAAAGGTCGTCGTTGATTGTCTCGAAGGTTTCGATAGAATCCTTCTCGTGTCCGAAGGCCTTGACGATCTTATGACCGGTGTACATCTCCTCGGTGTGTCCGCTGAGCTCGCCCAAGTATTTCTGCTGAGCGGCATAGAATTTCTGCGATTTCTTCGCTATCAGAGCGGTGACGAGGACATACAGCGGCAGAGTCAGCATAACGATGAGCGTCAGTATCGGGCTTATCGTCAGCATCATGATGAGATAACCGACGATCTGGAGTACCGCCTGGATCAGCTGGGTCAAACTCTGCTGGAGGGTCGATGAAACTGTATCTATATCGTTCGTCATGCGGCTCAGGATCTCACCGTTTGAGTGTGAATCGAAATACTTGAGCGGCAGGCGGGAAAGTTTTTCGTCAACGTCTTTACGCATATTGTAAACGACGCCCTGCGCAACGGATGACATGATATATTGCATGACAAAGGCAAAAACTGAGCTCAAGACGTATATAAAGAGCAGGAAGATAAGAATCCTGGCGACTGCGGCAAAGGGAATGCTTCCGCCTGTTTCACGTATATCTTTTATATAAGTGTTAAGGTTTTCGTCTGAAATATTTGAGAGATTAAGGTTGGATGATTTGACCGATGCGTCGCCGGAAACCATGTTTTGTGGAAGCTTTTTAAGATCATCGAAGAAGGTTTTGGCTATATCAGCACGCTGGTTAAAATCGTTCGTACTTTTGATGAGCGGAAGCTTTGCAAGCGAGAGAAAGGTGTCGAGCTGTTCTTTCGTCATGTTCTGTTTGTCCATGAACGCTTTATCGACAGCATCTCTTGCCTTCTGTTCGGCTTCCTGTTTTGCCGATGTGATCTTTGAGTCGATATCCGACTGTTTAGAAACGAATGCCTCGTCGACAGCGGCTTTTGCTTTGTCTTCAGCCATCTTCTTGGCGTTTGCAAGCTGTGTGTCCATTACGGATTTCTTTGCCGCAAAGCCGGAATCTACAGCGGCTTTCGCTTGTGTTTCTGCTGTCTTTTTAGCGCCGGCAAGCTGTGATGCAAACTGTGCGTCCACCGCTTCTACAGCCTTTGTATCGGCGGCGGCATATGCCTGCTTCAACGCGTCTGAGTAACCGGGCACTCCCGAAAGCTTATCTGCCGTGATTCCCGGCACAGCGGCCATGAATTTCTGGTCGACCTGAGCCTTGGCGGCGGCTTCAGCCTGAGTTTTCGCCTGCGCGTATGCGCCCTGCTTTAGGGAAGCGGTGGCTTCATTGAATTTCTGAACTGCCACAGCGTCCGCCTGCTTTATTGCCTGGCTGTAAGCGGCCTGCTTCTGCGCGGCGACTGCCTCGTTGAATTTCTGCACCGCTATCGCGTCAGCTTGTTTCATTGCCTGGTCATATGCACCCTGCTTCTGTGTGGCAACGGTTGAGTTAACGCCGCTTTCAACGGCTTCGTCAGCCTTTTTAACGGCGGTGTCTATCGCATCGTTATAAGCTTTGAGCGCGTCCTGCATCTTCGGCTGGGCATCGTTTAAGCCGTTTACTATATTTTTGGCGATGAAACCGTTGGTAAGCTGGTTCATTGCGTTGCCTAATATCTTTGGCCCTAAAACGGTAAAGGTTGTCGAAAGGATCGCGAATATTATAACAATAGTAAGGCTTGTTCTCTGGGGCTTTAGGTATTGTAAAAGGCGTTTTAACGTGCCTTTGAAATCTTTTGCTTTTTCAACAGGTCTCCCGATCGCGCCGCCGGGGCCGTGTCCGCCCGCGTGCCGGCCGCCGGATTTTGATGACCTTGTATATCTTCTGCTTTCTGCACTCATGCCAATTCCTCCTCTGACAACTGAGAGGATACGATCTCACGATATACTTCGCAGCTGCTCATCAGTTCTTTATGTGTGCCGATACCGGCGACCTTGCCCTCGTCGAGCACTATGATGCGGTCCGCGTCCATGACCGTGCCGACCCTCTGCGCGACAATAATAACGGTGGAATTGCCGGTTTCCTTTTTCAGAGCGGCGCGGAGTTTTGCGTCGGTCTTGAAGTCAAGGGCTGAAAAGCTGTCGTCGAATACGTATATTTCCGGCTTTCTAACCAGAGCACGGGCGATGGAAAGACGCTGTTTCTGTCCGCCTGACAGGTTGAGTCCGCCCTCTGAAAGCATTGTATCGTAGGAATCTTTCATATTCTCTATAAAATCAGATGCCTGTGCAACTTCTGCGGCATGACGCACTTCCTCGTCGGTTGCGTCAAGCTTGCCGTACTTAAGGTTTTCGGTGATCGTTCCCGTAAAGAGAACGGCCTTCTGCGGCACAAAACCTATCTTCGCACGCAATTCTTCCTGTGACATTTCCTTGACATTGACGCCGTCAACCAATACTTCGCCGCTGTCTGTATCGTAAAAACGGGGCATAAGGTTGACTATCGTGGATTTGCCGCTGCCCGTTCCGCCTATTATTGCTGTTGTTTCGCCGGGTTTTGCAGCAAATGAGATATTGCTGACGGCAGGTTCCTCTGCGCCGTGGTATCTGAACGTTACATTATTAAATTCGATATAGCCCGCCTGATCGTTGGCATGGCGTATCTCCTTAGGATCTATTATCTCGCTTTTTGTCGCAAGCACTTCGTTGACTCTCTCAGCGGCAGCCTGCGCGCGCGGAACCATGATGAACATCATGGTCAGCATCAAAAGGGAGATCAGGATAAGCATTGCATACTGCATGAATGCCATAAGGTTTCCGATGTTAGATGTGCCGTCATTGACACGCATAGCGCCGAACCACAGTATGCTCATCGTGACGAGGTTCATTATTAGCATCATTATGGGCATCATGAATGCCATTATGCGGTTTACTTTGATATAGTTGTTTGTAAGATCGCTGCTTGCCTCGTCAAAACGGGCTTTTTCACGGTCGATCTGATTGAAAGCGCGTATTACACGAATGCCGGTGAGGTTTTCACGGACGACCAAATTCACCTTATCGATCTTTTTTTGCACCATTTTGAAGAGCGGCATTCCCTTTGTGGCAAAGAATGCGACGACACAGCCTATGACCGGCAGGGCGACAGCAAGGATTAAGGTCATGCTTTTATCTTCGCTGTATGCAAGTATCGTTCCGCCTATCGCCGTTATCGGCGCGCCGACCATCATGTTGAAGATAAGTATCGTTGTCGTCTGTATCTGAATGATGTCATTCGTCGTTCTTGTGATAAGGGTCGAAGCGCCGAGCTTGTCAAACTCGTGCAGTGAGAATCCCTCAACCTTGCGGAAGATCTTGTTGCGCAGTCTCCGTCCGAGCCCTACCGCTGTTTTCGAGCCAAGAAGGCTTGCGCCGATCGCGCATATGACGCCGCCTGCCGCAATGAGCAGCATAAGCCCTCCCATCCGCCAGATATAGGGGACATCGGACTTCATTATGCCGTTGTTTGTGATATCGGACATCAGCGTCGGCAGGTAAAGGTTTGCCATCGACTGAAGTGCCTGAAAAACCAAGATCCCGAAAATATAGGGGATATATGGCTTTAGATTTTTATAGATTTTAAGCATTAGATGCCTCCATCGTTTAGGTCAAGAAGCGTTGCAGCTTATTGATCCTTTGGTATGTTTTTGTTATTAGCCTGGCTGATAAAATACATAAATACATCATTTATCAGGCTAGCAAGCTGAGCGCTTTTTTCTTTGCCAAGGTATTCCACCAGGCCATTTATTTTTTCTACAGTATGCTGATTCTGTTTTTCGATGCATTGCCTGCCGGTTTCCGTCAGCTTCAATCGGATGATCCGTCGGTCGTTCGGATCCATTGTCCGCTCGATCATATCTTTTTTCTCAAGGCTCGTGATCAAAGATGTGATTGACGGGGGCTTGACTCGCATAATATGACTCAAATCCGAAACGCTGATTCCACTCGGATATTCGTCTTCGACATCTTTCAGTTCATACATAAGCATGATTTCGCTTGGCTTCAGAAAATGATTATTATCCTCATGAAAATGGTGGTGGTGATCAATATTATCATGAAAATGATGGGGATGGTCGCTACTGAATTTTACGCTGTCATTCATGCGCAGCCGCTTGAACTGCAAAAATGCCCTTATGACTTTTTTAGATATGATCTCTGTTTCTGACTTATCCTGCATGCTAATTTCACCTCATTTCTTAAATAACTTAATATTTAGGATGCCTAATTATTTTGTGTCCTAATTATAAGCTTACCTATTTAAATTTTCAATACATAAAATAGCAAAAATTAATAATTTTAGAAAGAAAAAGTTGTATATTTTGACGTAGTATATTTATTTTTTGTGAATTGAAGTTTTACGGTTAAATTGATATTATTAAAACGATAGTTTTCTGGATTTGTGATTTTCGTGATCTTTATTGAAACATATCATTATAAATTCCGTCTAAAAATACAGTGAGCGGGCTTTAAGCTCTTTTACAATAACATAGATTGGGTGATCGAATGAAGAAGTTCTTTTTTGTTTTGCCAGTTTTTATGCTTTTCTGCATGATGACATTCGCGGCGTCTGACTCTGTCACGGCGCAGAATATAAAATTCACGCCTGAGGGCGGCGGTAAATACATATACTGCAACAATGAAGAGGCGATCTGGCGCAGAGACCTTTCAGACGACTCTAACCCCAACCCATCTTATATAATGAATAACGATGATCTCGCGGCGGGCAAATATTCCATGTTCGTTTCGCATCTAAACCATACCGAACTGCAAAACAGCGACGGAAGCATGAAGGAAATGGGATTCGATATAGAGCTCGACGCGCAGTTCGTTGCAAAAGAGGATTCAACAGTCGTTATAACCGCCGTGGGGTTTGAAGCGCAAAGGCTTGAAACATTCCGATCCGGCGATAAAATTTTAAAGCTTCAGTCATCCGCCGACTTTTTCAATGCTTGGTCTGATTATATGCAGGTTCCGATGCTGACCGAAAGGTCTGACGAAAAATGTGAGCCGCATGAGTTTACGCCCGTTACGGTGGAACTTAAAAAAGGCGAGAAAATGTGGCTTAGCAAATATATAAGCAACTACAGCACGGTGGCGTTTTTAAAGCCGGTCTTTCTGATGAGCGATTTTGAGATAAAGCAGGGCAAAGTCGACGTCAATATTGCCGCTCTTAAATCAGACGGCATCCTCGGGGACAGAAGCCACCACTGCGACAACGCAAAAAGAGGCGTTTATTACCGTGACAGGCAGTACAAGGGGATAGCAGATACGCTTCCCGCTGTCAACACCGATTTGAGTTATTCTATTAATGACAAAATCACGGCAGGCACCCTGCTTCCCGTTAAAGTATATAATCAGTATATCCCTGAAGGCAGTGTTGTAACAAAATGGATGACAAATATCAATCCGCAGGAGGATATATGGTCAAGGCCTTCCTGCACAGAGTCTGATATGCTCTCTTTCAAATATTTTGACCCTGAAAAACTAAGCTTCTACGGAAGCAATGTCGCAGATGCACAAAAAGATCAGTATTGGGTGTTCGATGATTTCCACAGCGACACAAAAGATTCGGCTGGCGGGATTCCAAACTATCCGCTGACGATAGGCAAGGACAACAGGGGCAGCGGCTGCAACCTCGGCAACTACGGCGTCAGTGTGAATTATCATGTCACGATAAACAATACCGGCGACAAGACACGCTATCTCTACTATAAGCTCAGCTCCAGCTCTCCTAATTATGTCACTGTTAAAGATGAGAACGGGAATGTCATTAATGGTTATGCCGTAAGGAAAAATCCTTATGAAACGAAATCAGAAAAAGTAATGGCATGTGTAAAGCTGCCGGCTAAAACGACATCAAAGTTTACGATCGAGCAGATATTGCCCGCTAATTTTCCCGGCGGAATGGGAAATTCCTTCGAAATCAACGATGAAGAAACCAAGCTGGAATTTTACCCACAGTCTATGACGAAGGTCGATGAAACCCTTAAATCTACGGGCAGAGAATATTATGCATGGTTTGGCGGCGAGCTTTACTTTTCAAGCGACGGCGACGACTGGATAAAACAGGGCATCAGCGAGGACGCAAAGGAGATATTTGACGGGAACTGGGACAGATATGAAATCAAATATTTAGACGGGGTATATACCGCAAGATGGTGTGATTATGACAATTCGCCCTATTTCTATGAAATTGCACCTAAGCTTTTCAACAGAGTCTACTTTTTCGACGAGGGCTTTAATCTAAAAGCTACGCATTATTACAAGGACTATCCGTCCGACACTTACCTGAAGGACGGAAAGATAATAACGACTGTTGGCGACAGGAGTTATGCTACCAGCCAGCCAGACCTTCAAAAGACCATTTCTGTGGTTTGCAATGACAAATATATCGATTTCGACGTTGCACCGATCATCAAGGACGGAAGGACGCTTGTCCCGCTTCGCCTGTTTTTCGAGAGCATCGGCGCTAAAGTCGACTGGGACGCTGATAAGAGAACCGTGAAAGTGACTAGCGGCAGCGATGTCATCGAGTTTGCCATTGACAGCAAAACCGCGCTCGTAAACGGCGTGGAAAAATCTATGGATGTGCCGGCACAGCTTTATAATGCAAGGACGCTGATACCGCTGAGGTTCATGTCAGAGGCGCTCGGCTATTCAGTCGATTGGGACGATCTGACCAAAACGATCACGATTTCGACAAAAATGGCGGAGACTGAAAACAAATAATAATAAGAATAACTTAAAAAGGCGGCTGGAACAAGCCGCTTTTTTAATACCCGATTCGTTGACAATTACTGCCCGCTTTGGTATATTAAACATAGTGGTGAAATATTTGGCATAAGGGATACAAGAGCGGTGAACAAATTTCAGGGGGGCTAACTATGAAAAAACGTTTTTCTTTTGTTATTGTTTTGATGCTGATTTCGAGCGTTATAACAGCTTCGGCATCACCCCCGCTTGCGAATACGTTTTACGGATTTCAGCCCACCGGGGAGGCATACTTTGCAAAAAGCTATTTTTATATCGAACTTGACAGGCAGTTTGAAGGCGCAGGGGAGAACACCTGCTGGAATTTGAGCAATATCCCGTCTGACGGTTTCATGAGGGTTGCCGCGCATGTCAACGGTTCACGGGTTTTATCAAATATGCGCTATAAGGTCGACCCGGTCGATATGAAGCCATATGAAAACGAAAATAGTGAAGCTACTGTCTTTGTTAATATCGACGGACAGATAGGCGATTCGGTTTGCGGGAAAGACAGAGTTGTTCATGTGTATTATCCTGAAAACAAAAGCACTGCGGGCAAAAATATAACAGTTGACCTTACTGAGCTTGGGGGATATATCGAGCCTGAAGATAAGGGAATATTTTATCTTTCCAATAAGGTCAGCGATTTTGACGAGCAGTATATGAAACTTGACGGAAGCTGTAATACTGAAGCCGTTGAAAAATCTATGAAAAATGAAACGATCGACTTTTCAAAGGATACCTATTTATATATGAAGGTAATACACGGGTGTGAAATTTATATGGATAAATGGGTGATCAAGCTTGAAAGAGTTCCCGAGACGACAAAACGAAAGGTTGAAATCGTTCCGTCCTCTGCTGTTTTTGACAAACGGAGCCTTTATTCCTCTAATATTTATGCAAACTTTATCAATAACAAAGGTCAGATGCCGGATAAGATAGTGCTGGGGGATAAGGACATAACGCAGGGCAACCAGTTTAATGACCTCGAGCTTTCAAAGGATCTTTTTAAAGATTTCAAAGCCGGGGACAAAACAAAAATCACCGCTTTTTTCGGCGATGATTCATGCAGTATGGATATTGATATTATTGATACGACCGATTCGGCGTACCGTCAGTGTTTTGACGACGTTGACAAATTCGGAAAATGGGAATTCATAAACAGGCTGCACGATATGAATGTCGTATACGGCGACGAAAATGGTTTTTTCAGACCGGGTTCTAACGTTACACAGGCTGAATTTTATGTGATGCTGGCAAGAACCTGCGGCGCGGATATTTCGGGCGGGTCAAACTGGTATCAGTCCGCTTTTGACTGGGCAAAAAAATATGGTATAGCCGAAAGCTGCGATCAAAGCGGGGCGATGACATACAAAGACGCGGAAACCGTTCTGCTGCGGGTGCTGTTCAATTATACGTTGAAGGGCTACGACAGCAGGGAAATCGAGCTTGAAGACGACTCAAATGGGATTTTTATTAATAATGTCGGGGAGGCAAATTCTTATATTTCGGACGGCAAGATTGACACCCTGTTCAGATTCTTTCCTATAATAAGTCAGTCAAACCTCAATATGAATACCTGCATGAGCCGGCAGGAATGCGCGGAAGCAATGGTAAGGTTAGCAAACCTTATTAAAATTATTTAGACCTAAAATAATAAGGACAGAAGGGTTGAGGTATGAAACGTTTTCAGGCACTTTTGCTTATTGCGGTAATGATTATAACAATGCTGCCGGGTGCAGCGGCGGGGCAGGAGAAAGGGATTGAGGTTTATTTCAAAGGTTCGCAGATTTCATTCGACGTCGCGCCAAGCATCACTAACGGACGGACGATGGTTCCGATGCGCGCGATTTTTGAAACGCTTGGGTATATAGTCGATTGGGACGGTTCGACAGAAGCCATTACAGCTCAAAAGGGAGATTCTTCGATAATGCTGACAGTGGGAAGCAGCACAGCAAGCGCTGGCGGCAAAAATATAACGCTTGACGCGCCGCCTGTAATCGATAATGGGCGGGTGCTTGTCCCTCTTCGCTTTGTCAGCGAGAGTGCGGGATATGACGTGCTTTGGGACGGCGATAACCGGAAAGTTTACATAGAGCCGCGCAATCCTGATGAGTATGACAGCGTTCAGGAAGATGTTTCTATTGCCGCAGGGGTCGGCGATTCTGTTTTATATCTGGATTACGATAAGGACTATAAAACCGATATTTACTTGACCAAGTTCGGCGGCAATACCTCTGTGAAAATTATAGACGGAGCTGAAGCATATAATGTCAGTACGGCAAAAGGAACAATGTTATTTGCGCCGCATTTGTACAATATTTTGCGTTATGAAGATGGGAAAGCATATGTTTCCTCTGCGGACGTTACATATGACGTGGATCTAAAGGCAAAAAGCAAGGAAATCACGCAGTATAGTGGCATGTGGGGGCAAAAGATATTTGGAAACTATATGTATTATGAAAAGGACGGGCTATGCCGCAGGGATTTAAGCACGGGCAAGGATGAAGATCTGTGCAGCATCGATAAAATCCTGTACCAATATACGGTAAGCGGCGACATGATCTATTATACTGAGGGCATGTTAGAAAAAGATACGTATCTGTACCAGTATGACATTAAGAATAAACAGAAGAAGATGATAACCGTTTTAAAAGAACAAGGTGGCGTTCAGGCTTACAAGGGCTATATGTATTTTGAGGACGGCGGAAAGCTGTTCCGCCTCGATCCTAAAGATAACGGAATAATGCAGGTGTCGGCAGAGGGCGCAACTGTTAGTATTTTTGAGATTTTAAATGACACGATATTTTACAAATATAAAAATCAGCTTAACCGCGCGCCGCTAGATTTTTCGTATGCTGTGAAAATATCGGATCAGAATGTTTACAGCTGGTCTGTGGTAGGCAATCACATATTTTATGATAATGATGAAGAAAAGACCTTTATGATGCGCACGGACGGGTCGGAGAACGTCATGTTAAGAAAATCGGGTCGGTCGTATGTCGAGCCTGACGGCAGCCCTGTCGACGATATGCCGGGACTAGAGGTAAGTAAGCAGCCTGAACAAGACATAGGCTGAACGGGAAAGATTTATGCTTTAAAAAGTAGTCAGACAAAATTTATAAATTGATAATGACATTAGCGCTATTTTAAATGCTGTTTAATGCTCAGTGACGGAGGGATGTTTATGAAAAAGTTAAAAAAAGCGGTATCTTTTATTTTGATGCTCGCTGTTGTGCTGTCTTTTGCGGGGTTTCCGGCAAGCGGCGCGGATCAAAATGTTTTTCCGCTTTCGATACAGAGGCAGACTATATCTGGTCAGAATGCTGAAGTTGGCATATACATGACTGTCGACAAAGACGGGAACGCATACGCATGGGGAACCTATCCGGATGAAACGGGAACCCCTAAAAAGATCATGGACCATGTTGCGTCAGTCGATGGAATGCTTTTGTTAAAAGATGATGGAACAGTTTGGGAATACTGCTATGAACCCGATTCTGATAAACTGGGTGTGTGGCAGGTTCCTGGGCTTAAAAATATCGTTTTTATAAACAGCAGGATCCGAAATATTGCAATAGAGGCTGATGGGACAGTTTGGACTTGGAATGTTGATGTATTGATTTCATATATAAATCCTGTGAAATTAGACATTGATAATGTTGTAAACGGTGTCGATGATATTTTTCTTAAATCGGACGGGACGGTTTGGTATATTGACGAGGATAAAATAGTACAGGCAGAAGGCATGGACAGCATTATTAAAGTTTCTCCAGCGTTCTTTTCTATAATTGCACTGAAAAATGACGGAACCGTTTGGAATTATAATATGAAGGATAAAAAATGGAGCAGGTTTGAGGGAATCGACGGTGTCGCGGATTTTACTGACGGGTTAAAATTTATCTTAGATACTAATAGTAACGTCTTTGCAAAGACATCCCAAACAAATGGCTTTGTTAAACTCGATCCGTCCGATCTGATTAAATTGAACGGCATTAGTGACGTTGTGTCTATAGATAATTATAACAATGACGGCTTTGACGCTTTATTTGTTAAAAAAGATGGCAATATATTCACGATAGGAGATTTGAACACTGGCGATGGCACTTTCAGTTTGAATCCAGTCAAAGATGAAAACGGGAAGGAGATCAAAACTATCGTGCCGTCCCATTATCTGCTTGACAGACCTGCGGCATGGGCGAAGGATGAAGTGAGTGAGACGGAAAAACTATCACTTGTGCCGGAGGGGTTCGAGCAGTGGTATAACTATGACATAACCCGAAAGGACTTTTGCACGCTTGCCGTAAATATGATGGAAAAGAAAACGGGCAAAACGATTGATAAGCTGGTTTCGGGCAAAGGGGTCACTCAAAGTGCATTTACAGATACAGACGATAAAAATATACTTGCCGCGGCGGCGCTTGGCATTGTTAACGGCAGGGGCGGCGGCGGGTTCTGCCCTGACGATCATATCACAAGGCAGGAGGCGGCGGCAATGCTTTACAGAACGGCAAAGGTTCTCGGATTTAAGACGGATGGAAGCGGGATGGATTTTGCCGATAGAGATAGCTTTGCCGACTGGGCGAAAGAAGCGGTTGCATACGTTTCCTCAGCGGAAGACAAAGCCGCTCATCTTAAAGTGATGAACGGCATGGGTGATGGAAAGTTTGAGCCGGAGCTTTTTTATACAAGACAGCAGGCGCTTGTGACGATAAAACGCCTGTTTAATGTTCAGTGATGTCCATGCAGTCTCTTATCAGTTTATCTATTTCGGGCAAATCCTTTTTGACGGAGACGACTTTACTGTCTTTGCTTAAAAAGCAGTGCTTGCTTTCGCCTGTCGCTTTGATTTTTGAGTCGGCTTTGCCGGTGACAGTATAAGAAAAAACGACTTTGACGCCGGTGTATTCTTTGATTTTGGTTTCAACACAGACAGTTTCGCCATACTTCGACGGACTTTTATATTCGCAGGAAATGGACACGACAGGGGAGATGACACCCATGCTTTCCATCTTGTCATACCCGAATCCGAGGTCGCTTAGAAACGCGGTTCTCGCTTCTTCAAACCATTTGATGTAGTTGGAATGGTGTACGAATTTCATCTGATCCGTTTCGTGATACTGGACGGCTCTTTCATATATAAAGCTTTTCATTTTTGACCACCTTTAAAGGATATTTATTTTATCATATCATAAATTAGGAATATTGTAAAAATGACGGTAAGAATATCACCGTCTGAAAATTAAAAATCCACTCAATCGCAGGAAGCGCGATTGAGTGGATTTTTATGTCCGGACATATAATTCAGACGAAAATTTATTGGTTTTAGTTTTTACTTCGCCGATGCTTTTAAGAAGTTCATCAGCATCTGCGCCGCCTCAGCTCTTGTTGCGGTGCCGTTCGGGTTTATCTTTCCGTCTGTGCCGTTGATATAGCCGTTTGCGGCAAGAAGGATAATATCCTCTTTTGCGTAGTCCGCCGCGCTGTCCATATCGCTGAAAGAAATTAGGGAGGTGTCTGCATTTTTATCGATAAGACCGAACGCCTCAAGCGTTCTCTCAAACAGAACGAACATATCCTGGCGGGTGATGTTCGCATCCGGGCTGAATAACCCGTCTGCACCTGTTGCGATGCCGAGCGCCTTTGCGACTGAAACTGCCTTAGCGTAATAAGCGCTTTGATCGACATCGCTGAATGTTCCGTTACCGGCTGTGTCGCCTGCGAAGGCTCTTACAAGCATCAGAACAAAATCAGCTCTTTTGATATTGCTGTCCGGCGCGAACTGAGCGTTGCCGACGCCGTTTACGACGTCTCTTGCCGCCATGTATGTCGCGGCTTCGTCACACCACTTGCCAGCGGTGTCTACGAATCTGATACTGCGGTAGAATACGGCGACCTTGCCGGAAACTTTGTCGTTCAAAATCACCGAGCCGTCTTTGTAAACGCTTTTTGGCAGGTATTCCACAGTGCCGTCGGAGTTTATGACGCCCGCAACCAGCATGTCGGTGTCAAAACTGGGTGAAGGGGTGTAGGCTATACTGGTGATCGCCGTGCCGGTGACTGCGTCACTGACCTGATTTACGGGCTTAACTTCATTTCCAGTCGTATCATCTGTATCTGAGAATGGATCGCCTGTGACGCTTCCAGATTGTGCCCTTATGCTTATTACGCCGACCTTGACGGGCGCATAGTTTAAATCCGTTGGCGTGAATATCACGCTTTCGTCATAGTCCGCCGCATTCTGGGGCTTGAAGTCGGGCTGTTCCCAAGAGAATACGCCGGATAAGGGAGCGCCGTCCACGCCTGCCGCTGCACCGTCTAGCAGCTTCGCCTCCGAAAGCTTTGTGCCTGTCGGGATCGGGTTTGCGTGCGGCAGTTTTGTGATCGAAGGAGCGGCTTTGTTCACGGTCAAAGTGATCTCACAGCTTGCGGGGAGATAATTTGCGTCTTCCGCTTTTGTTACGGTTATTTTTGCGGTGCCTGCGCTTAAAATCGTAACTTTTCCGTCGGCAGAGACTGAAACTGCGGTGCCGGTTACGGAATAGGTTGCCGCTCCCGTGCCGCTTCCGCCGACTACAGCGAGGTCAAACGCCGAGCCGCCGTAGGTGAGGCTTGCGGGAGGGGTTATCGAAAGCGGGCTTTGCGCTTGCTTTTCGACCGCAAGGCTGCCGCTTGAGCTTGATGAGGCGTTATAATTGCCTGAGCCGTTGTATTCAGCCGTGATTGAAAAGTTTCCTGCGGTGACACCGTTCCAGACAAATGAAGCAGAACCGTTTTGAAGCGCTGCCGAGCCAAGCGCCGTTTCGCCTGATTTGAAGGTGACGGTTCCACTTGGGATCTCGCCGCCCGAAACGCCGGAAACGTTTGCTGTGAGCGTTACACTGCGGCTGTCTCCGCAGCCGCTTACCGTGCCGACTGTAAGCGTTGAAGCTGACTGCGCCTTGGTTATAGACGCCTTTGCCGTAGCTGAATTTGAGCTTAAAGTGTAGTTTCCGGCTTTGGAGCCTGTTAGGGAAATGCCTGAAACCGTGACTGTTTTTCCATCTCCCACGGCTGCGCTGTCAAATGCCGCAGAGGTGTAAGAGGTGCTGACGTCTTCGTTATTTATTATACCTGTGCATGAAAGTGTAGCTGTAGTATTCGGATTGCCGTCATACACTTTGCTTACCGCAGTGGCGGTGATTGTGACGGGCGCTTTAGTTATTGATGCTTTTGCGGTCGCAGAATTTGAGCTTAAAGTGTAGTTTCCGGCTTTGGCGCCTGTAAGCGTTATGCCCGAAACCGTGACGGTTTTGCCGTCTCCGGCGTCTGGTGAATCAAACGCCGCCGAGGTGTAAGATGTGCTGACGTCTTCGTTATTTATAATACCTGTGCATGAAAGTGTAGCTGTAGCATTAGTATTGCCGTCATACACTTTGTCTGACGCAGAGGCGGTGACTGTGACGAGCGCTTTGGTTATAGACGCCTTTGTCGTAGCTGAATTTGTGCTTAAGGTATAGTTTCCGGCTTTAGCACCTGTAAGCGTTATGCCCGAAACCGTGACTGTTTTTCCATCTCCCACGGCTGCGCTGTCAAATGCTGCCGAGGTGTAAGAGGTGCTGACGTCTTCGTTATTTATAATACCTGTGCATGAAAGCGTAACCGAAGCATTCGGACTGCCGTCATACACTTTGCCTGCCGCCGAGGCGGTGACTGTGATCGGCGCTTTGGTTATAGACGCCTTTGCCGTAGCTGAATTTGAGCTTAAAGTGTAGTTTCCGGCCTTGGAGCCAGAAAGCGTTATGCCCGAAACCGTAACGGTTTTTCCATCTCCCACGGCTGCGCTGTCAAATGCTGCCGAGGTGT